>DATHGU010000394.1:0-6260 GCA_035317495.1 Solirubrobacteraceae bacterium | reverse complement strand
GGAAGGCGCCCGTGAGCGAGCGCCAGGCCGGATACGTGCTGCTGGAGGACGGCACGCGCTTCGACGGCGACTGCTGCGGCGCGCCCGAGGCGGCGGTCGGCGAGGTCGTCTTCACGACCGGCATGTCCGGCTATCAGGAGTCGATGTCAGACCCCTCCTTCGCCGGGCAGCTGATCGTCTTCACCTACCCGCACATCGGCAACTACGGCGTAAGCGCCGCCGCGATGGAGTCCGAGCGGCCGTGGGCACGCGCCGCGATCATGCGCGAGGCGGGCAACCGCGAGGACGCCCCGAGTGCGGAGCGCGGCTGGCTGGACTGGCTGATCGACTGCGGCGTGAGCGCGATCTCCGGCGTCGACACGCGCGCGCTCGTGCGCCACATCCGCGACGCCGGTGCGATGCGCGGCGGCGTCTTCCCGGGCTCGATCTCTGAGCCCGAGGCGCGCGAGCTGATCGACGCCGAGCCGCCGATGGCCGGTCAGGACCTCGCCGCGACCGTCACGCCCGCCGAGCTGAGCCGCCACGGCGAGGGCGACGGGCCGCGGATCGCCGTGATCGACACCGGCATCAAGGCGTCGATGGTGCGCGAGCTCGTCGCGCGCGGCGCGCGCGTCTCGCTGCACCCCTGCACGAGCACGCCCGAGGATCTGCTCGCCGAGGACCCCGACGCCGTGTTCCTCGCCAACGGGCCCGGCGACCCGGCGGCGCTCGGCTATGTCGTCGAGACGGTCAGGGCGCTGGTCGGCAAGAAGCCCGTGTGGGGCATCTGTCTCGGCCACCAGCTGCTGTGCCGGGCGGTCGGCCTGGAGACGTTCAAGCTGCCTTTCGGCCACCGCGGCGCCAACCACCCCGTCAAGGACCTGCAGACGGGCAAGGTCGAGATCACCTCGCAGAACCACGGCTTCGCCGCCGTCGGCCCCGGCGGCGCGCGCACGATCGACGTCGACGAGCCGGTGCGCTGGGAGACCGACTTCGGTGCCGCCGCGCTATCGCACGTGAACCTGTATGACCGCACCGTCGAGGGCCTCGAGCTGCTCGACGTGCCCGGCGGGACCGTGCAGTACCACCCCGAGGCCGGACCGGGGCCGCACGACAGCCTGTACCTGTTTGACCGCTTCCTGGCTCGCATCGAGCAGGCAGCGGGCCGGCGGGGCTGATCGGTTTGCCCAGGCGCGATGACATCCACAAGATCCTGATCCTCGGCTCCGGGCCGATCGTGATCGGGCAGGCGGCGGAGTTCGACTACTCCGGCGTGCAGGCCTGCAAGGTGCTGCGCGAGGAGGGCTATGAGGTCGTGCTCGTCAACTCCAACCCGGCCACGATCATGACCGACCCCGAGTTCGCCGAGGCCACGTACATCGAGCCTCTGCTGCCAGGGCCGGTCCGGCAGGTGATCGAACGCGAGCGACCCGACGCGCTGCTCGGCACGCTCGGCGGGCAGACCGCCCTGAACCTCGCCAAGGCGCTGCACGACGACGGCACGCTGGAGCGCTTCGGCGTCGAGCTGATCGGCGCCAACTACGAGGCGATCGCCTGCGCCGAGGACCGCGAGCTGTTCGGCCAGGCGATGGCGCGCGCCGGGCTGAGGATGCCCAAGAGCGCGATCGCCACGAGCCTCGAGCAGGCGCACGCGGCGCTCGCCGACGTCGGCCTGCCGTGCGTCGTGCGCCCGGCCTTCACGCTCGGCGGGCGCGGGGGCGGCATCGCCCGCACCGCCGAGCAGTTCGAGCTGATCGTCGCGGCCGGCGTCGAGGCCTCGCCGATCGGCCAGGTGCTGCTCGACGAGTCGGTCATCGGCTGGGGCGAGTTCGAGCTCGAGGTGATGCGCGACAGCGCCGACAACGTCGTGATCGTCTGCTCGATCGAGAACGTCGACCCGATGGGCGTGCATACGGGCGATTCGGTGACCGTCGCCCCCCAGCAGACGCTCACCGACCACGTCTACCAGCAGCTGCGCGACCAGGCGCTCGCCGTGATCCGCGCCGTGGGCGTCGAGACCGGCGGATCGAACGTGCAGTTCGCCGTCAATCCCGAGACCGAGGAGATCCTCGTGATCGAGATGAACCCGCGTGTCTCGCGCTCCTCGGCGCTCGCGTCGAAGGCGACCGGCTTCCCGATCGCCAAGATCGCCGCGCGCCTGGCCGTCGGCTACCTGCTCGAGGAGATCGACAACGACATCACCGGCGTCACGCCCGCATGCTTCGAGCCGACGATCGACTACGTGGTCGTCAAGTGGCCGCGCTTCGCCTTCGAGAAGTTCCCCGGCTCTGACCCCACGCTCTCCACGCACATGAAGTCCGTAGGCGAGACGATGGCGATCGGGCGCACCTTCCAGCAGGCCTTCGCCAAGGCGCTGCGCTCGCGCGAGCTCGACAAGCCACCCGACGTGGGCGCGCTGAGCGACGAGGCGCTGCTCGAGGGCCTGCACGTGCCTGCCGCCGATCGCTACGAGGTCGTGCTCGAGCTGCTGCGGCGCGGCGCGAGCCTCGAGGCCGTCCACGCGCCCACGCGGATCGACCCGTGGTTCCTGGCCGAGCTGCGCGCGCTCGCGCTCGACCCGCAGGCCCCCTTCGCGGGCGAGCGCTCGTTCAAGGCGGTCGACACCTGCGCGGCGGAGTTCCCCGCGCGCACGCCCTACTACTACTCCGGCTGGGAGCGCGAGGCGCGCCATGAGGTCCGCCGCGCGACCGACGCACGCGGCGACTCCTCAGAGCGCGCCTCGGTCGTGATACTCGGCTCGGGTCCCAACCGCATCGGTCAGGGGGTCGAGTTCGACTACTGCTGCGTGCACGCCGCGATGACCGTGCGAGCCTCGGGATGCGACGCGGTGATGATCAACTGCAACCCGGAGACCGTCTCGACGGACTACGACACCTCAGACCGGCTGTACTTCGAGCCGCTCACGCTCGAGGACGTGCTGGCGGTCGTCGAGGTCGAGAAGCCGCGCGGGCTGATCCTGCAGTTCGGCGGGCAAACGCCGCTGAAGCTGGCCGCCGGGCTGGCCGCGGCCGGCGTGCCGCTGCTCGGCACGAGCGTGCAGGCGATCGACCTGGCCGAGGATCGCGGGCGCTTCGGCGCGCTGCTGGAGCGCCTCGGCTACAAAGCGCCGCCGTACGCGATGGCGCGCTCCGTCGAGCAGGCGCTCGACCGCGCCGACGAAGTCGGCTTCCCGCTGCTGGTGCGGCCCTCCTACGTGCTCGGCGGACGGGCGATGGAGATCGTCTACTCGCGCGATGGCCTGGCCGACTACCTGCGGCGCGAGGCCGGCGCGCACGAGGATCACGACGCGACCCCGAGCAGGAGCCCGGAGGGCTCCCCATCAAAAAACCCCGACTCCTCGATGGCTCAGGGCACGATCTTCCTCGACCGCTTCCTCGAGAACGCCACAGAGGTCGACGTCGACGCCCTGTGCGACGGGCGCGAGGTGTGGATCGGCGGCATCATGCAGCACGTCGAGGAGGCCGGCGTGCACTCCGGCGACAGCGCCTGCGTGCTGCCTCCGCACTCGCTCGGCGAGCAGATGCTCGAGCAGATTCGCGCCGCCACGCGCGAGATCGCCACGGCGATCGGCGTCGTCGGGCTGATCAACGTGCAGTACGCGGTGCACGCCGGGGAGCTCTATGTGATCGAGGCCAACCCGCGCGCCTCGCGCACCGTGCCGTTCGTCTCCAAGGCCGTAGGCGTGCCCTTGGCCAAGCTCGCCTGCCGCATCATGCTCGGCGAGTCGATCGCCGAGCTCGAGTTGCCGCGCGAGCGCGAAGGCCTCGGCTTCGGCGACCACGTGTCGGTCAAGGAGGCCGTCCTGCCGTTCGACCGCTTCGAGGGCTCCGACGCCCTGCTCGGGCCCGAGATGCGCTCGACCGGCGAGGTGATGGGGATCGCGCGCGACTTCCCCACGGCGTTCGCCAAGGCGCAGGCTGCGGCCGGCGTGCCGCTGCCCACGCACGGCACGGCGTTCATCACCGTCACCGACTCGGACAAGCCCGGCGCGTTCGGCGTCGCGCAGCTGCTGCACGACAACGGCTTCAGGATCGTCGCCACGCGCGGCACCGCCGAAGCGATCGAGCGGATGGGCGTGCCCGCCGAGCGCCTGAACAAGATCGGCGAGGGCTCGCCGCACGTGCTCGACTGGATCGAGCGCGGCGACGTCGACCTGGTCGTCAACACGCCGACCGGCGTCGGGGCGCGCACCGACGGCTACGAGATCCGCCGCGCCGCCGTGATGCACGGCATCCCCTGCCTGACCACCCTGTCCGCGGGGGGCTCGGCCGCGCGCGCGATCGCCGGTGCCCGCCGCGACGGCGAGCCGCAAGTGCTGTGCCTGCAGGAGCTCCACGGCGTGCGCACCGATCGCGTGCGGGCCGACATTCGCACCGACGTCCCCGCCGACGGGGTCCAAACGGCGTGAACGACTGGAGCGCCGCGCCGGCGCCCTTCCAGCGCCGGCTGCTGACCGTCCTCGGCAGCGACGAGCTCGGCGCCTACCGCGTGCTGCGCGTCGCCGACGTCGAGACGCCCGAGCCTAGGCCCGGCCAGTTCGCGATGATCGCCGCGGCCGAGCGGTGGGGCGGGGGAGAGGACGAGCGTCCCTACCTGCCCAGGGCCTTCTCGATCGCCCGCCGCCGCGTCGGCGAGACGCACTTCCTGCTCGAGGACGTCGGCCCCGGCACGCGAAGGCTGTGCGAGCTGCGCGAGGGCGACGGCCTGTGGGCGCTCGGCCCGCTCGGCAACGGCTTTGAGCCGCCCAAGCCGCGCCACCGCGCGATCCTCGTCGGCGGCGGCGTCGGCATCGCGCCGCTGGCGATCCTGCAGGACGCGCTCGAGGCCGAAGCCGCGACCCCGGTGACCGTCCTGCTCGGCTTCCGCGACCGCGCACGCGCGACGGGCGCCGCGCTGCTGCACGGCGCGCGCGTGGCGACCGACGACGGGTCGGTCGGGCACCACGGCCTGCTCACCGAGCTGCTCGCGCAGGAGCTGCAGCAAGACCCACGTGCCGACGTCTACGCGTGCGGCCCGGCGGCGATGCTCGAGGCGGTGCGCGCGCTGTGCGCGGACGCCGACGTGTCCGCGCAGCTGGCGCTCGAGGCCGGCATGGCATGCGGCTTCGGCGCCTGCTACGGCTGCGCCGTGCCCGTGCGCGGCGGCGGCTACCTGCGCGTGTGCGTCGACGGCCCGGTGATCGACGCCGCCGAGCTCGAGCACGTCTCAGAGCACGCAGGGGCGCCGGCGTGAGTGGCGGCGCCGGGGCGGCCGGTGGCGCCGGGGCGGGCGACGCGACCGGCGCGACGGTTGCCGAGAGCGTGGAGTTCTGCGGGCTGCGGCTCGCCCACCGCGTGATCAACGGCTCGGGCACGTTCGACGCGATCGCCGCGCGCACCGCGTTCGGTCGGGCGCTGGAGATCGACTTCCCGTTTGCCGCATACGTCTCCAAGACGATCACGCTGCGCCCGCGCAACGGCAACCCGCCTCCGCGCCTATGGGAGGCCGCGGGCGGCCTGATCAACTCGATCGGGCTGCCCAACAAGGGCCTGCACGATTATCTCGCCGAGGACGTGCCGAGGCTCGTCGGTCTCAGCACCCGTGTGCCCGCCGAAGCGGGAGAGCGCCTGCCTGTCCCGCTCATCACCAACGTGATGGGCTCGAGCGCCGAGGAGTTCACGGCGCTCGTCAGCGCCTGCGAGCAACGAGCCGAGATCGCGGCGCTCGAGCTGAACGTCTCCTGTCCGAACGTCGAGACCGGCCTTGACATCGGCGCCGACCCCGACCAGCTGCGGGCGGTCGTCAGCGCCTGCCGCGCGAGCACCGCCAAGCCGCTGATCGTGAAGCTCACGCCGAACACCGCCGACGTGCCCGCCTGTGCGCTCGCGGCGCAGGAGGGCGGTGCCGACGCCGTCTCGCTGATCAACACGCTGCGCGCGATGGCACTCGCGCCCGGCGCCGGCGTCGACGTGCGTCGCCCGCGATCGGCCGGCGGCGCCGCGCCGCGCTGGCTCGGCGGCGGCACCGGCGGACTGTCCGGGCCGGCGATCCGCGCGGTCGCGCTGGCCCAGGTGGCGGCCGTCGCCGGACGCGTGAGCATTCCCGTGGTCGGGATGGGCGGCGTGCAGCGCGCCGCGCATGCGCGCGACCTGCTCGACGCGGGCGCCGCGCTCGTGGCGGTCGGCACCGAGACCTTCCGCGATCCCGCGACCGCCGCGAGGATCGCCGGCGAACTTCGTTCCTGACCGCGCGCCGACTGCCCGCCGGCCGCCACATCACAC
>DATHGU010000393.1:0-14697 GCA_035317495.1 Solirubrobacteraceae bacterium | reverse complement strand
CCTGCACCCCGGGGAGCGTCCTGCCCTCCACCAGCTCCAGCGTCGCGCCGCCGCCCGTCGAGAGGTGGTCGACGGCGTGCTCGAGCCCAAAGCGCGCCAGCGCGGCGGCCGAGTCGCCGCCGCCCACGACAGTCACGCCAGGAGCCTGCGCGACAGCTTCGGCCACCCTCCGCGTGCCCGCCACGAACGGCTCCTGCTCGAAGGCCCCCATCGGGCCGTTCCAGAAGACGGAGCCCGCGCGCGCGATCTCCGCAGCGTAGCGCTCGGCCGTGGCCGGGCCGATGTCCAAGCCCATCCAGCCGGGCGGCACCTCCACCCCGTGCAGCACGCGATGCTCGGCGTCCTCGGCCAGCCGGTCTCCGATCACCAGGTCGCTCGGCAGCTCGACGCTCGCCCGACCCGGGTGGGTGGCCTTGGCGAGCGCCCGTCGCGCGTGCTCGGTGTCCTCGTCGTCGCACAACGAGTCGCCGACCGTATGCCCCTGCGCGCACAGGAACGGGAAGCACATCGCCCCGCCGATGATCACCAGGTCGGCGAGCTCCAGAAAGCGGTCGATCACCGCGATCTTGTCGGCCACCTTGGCCCCGCCGACGACCGCCACCAGCGGGCGCGCCGGCCGATCGAGGATCGCCTTGAGAGTCTCGACCTCCCGCTCGAGCAGCAGCCCGGCGGCGCTCGGCAGCAGGTGAGCGACGCCCTCGGTGCTCGCGTGCGCCCGGTGGGCGGCGCCGAACGCGTCGTTCACGTACGCGTCCGCCAACTCGGCGAGCGCGCTCGCGAAGGCGGGATCGTTCGTCGTCTCGCCCGGCTCGAAGCGCACGTTCTCGAGCACCAGCACCTCGCCCTCGCGCAGCTGCTCGGCGAGCGCCTTGACCTGCTCGCCGACGACCGCCGGGGCGAGCGTGACCTGCGCATCGGTCAGCTCGCGCAGCCGCGCCACGACCGGGGCGAGCGACAGGTCCTCCTCGCGGCGGCCCTCGGGCCGGCCGAGGTGCGAGGCGAGCACGACCTTCGCGCCGCGCCTGCGCAGCTCCTCGATGGTGGGTAGGGCCGCGACGATCCGCGTATCGTCGGCCACCACCGGCCGACCCTCGGCGTCCTTCGCGAGCGGCACGTTGAAGTCCACCCGCGCCAGCACACGCTTGCCCTTCACGTCGAGGTGCTCGAGCGACCTCATCTCACAGAACCCTCTGCACGAGGTCAACCAACCGGTTGGAGTAGCCCCACTCGTTGTCGTACCAGGCGACGACCTTCACCATCGTGCCGTCGATCGACGCCGTCAGGAGCGAGTCGACGATCGACGAGTACGGCGACTTGACGATGTCGCTCGAGACGATCGGGTCTTCGGTGTACTGCATGATCCCATGAAGCGGACCGCTCTCGGCCGCGCTCTTCAGCGCTGCGTTGACCTCCTCGACGCTCGTCTCGCGCTCGCACTCGACCGTCAAGTCGACGACGGATCCGGTCGGCACGGGCGCGCGGATCGCGAAGCCGTGCAGCTTGCCCTGCAGCTCCGGGATCACCACGCCGATCGCCTTGGCCGCGCCCGTGGAGGCGGGGATCAGGTTGATCGCCGCGGCGCGTGCGCGGCGCAGGTCCTTGTGCGGAAGGTCCTGCAGCCGCTGGTCGGCGGTGTAGGCGTGGATCGTCGTCATCAGCCCGTGCCTGATGCCAACCGTGTCGTTGACCACCTTCGCGACCGGCGCCAGGCAGTTGGTCGTGCACGATGCGTTGGAGATCACGTCGTCGCGCTCGCGGTCGTACGCGTCGTCGAAGTTCACACCGAGAACGACTGTCGCGTCGGGGTCGGTCGCCGGCGCCGAGATGATCACCTTCTTGGCGCCCTGCGCGAGGTGCTTGGCGGCGCTCTCGCGGTCGGTGAACAGCCCCGTCGACTCGATCACGACGTCGACTCCCAGCTCGCCCCACGGGAGCGCGGCGGGCTCGCGCTCGGCGAGCACCTTCAGCTCCTTTCCGTCGACCTCCAGCGCGCCCTCGCGCGCGTGCACCGTGCCGGGATATGGGCCGAGGATCGAGTCATAGGCCAACAGGTGCGCGAGCGTCTTGGAGTCGGTCAGGTCGTTGACCGCCACCCACTCGATCTCCTGGCCTATCTCCTGCTCACGAGCCTTGGCGGCGCGGAACACGTTACGGCCGATGCGGCCGAATCCGTTGATCCCAACGCGAACTGCCATTCATTGCCTCCTGAAGCGAAAATGAACGATGCCGGGCTCCAGGAGTCGCTGCTCCGTGGCCCGGCGTAGGAGCGGGAGGCTATCAGCGGACCGTCGGCTCAGGAGCCCCGCGGGCGCCTGTCGATGTCCCGATGGGCGACCGCCACGTCGAGGTCGTCGTGCTCGCGATAGCGCTCCGCAAGATGCTCGGCGATCGCCACGGAGCGATGACGGCCGCCGGTGCAGCCGATCGCGATCACCAGGTGCGCCTTGCCCTCCGCCACGTACTGCGGCAGCAGGTAGTCCAGCAGCGCATGCAGCCGCACGTAGAGCTCCTCCAGGCGCCCGTCACGCGCGATGTACTCGATCACCTGCCGATCCAGTCCCGTCAGCTCGCGCAGCTCCGGCTCGTAGTGCGGGTTGGCCAGGAAGCGCACGTCGAACGCCAGGTCCTCCTCGCGCGGCGGCCCGTGCTTGAAGCCGAAGCTCATGAACGTCAGCGCCAGCCGCCCGGCAGCCTTGCGCGGCAGGAACTCGTCCGCGATCTTGCTGCGCAGCGTCGCCGCCGACATGCCGGTCGTGTCGATCACCATGTCGGCCTGCTCGCGCAGCGGCGCCAGCAGCGCGCGCTCCTCCGCGACGCCCGCCGCCACGCTGCCCTCGGGCGCCAGCGGATGGCGCCGGCGCGTCTCCTTGTAGCGCGTCACGAGCGTCTGCTCGGCCGCCTCCAGGAACAGCAGGTGATGGGTCAGCCCGAGCGCGTCCAGGTCGTCCACCACCGCGCGCAGCGCCTCGAAGTAGACTCCGCCGCGAACGTCCGAGACGACCGCCGCGCGCTCCACCTTCGAACCCTGGTGCACGAACAGCTCGACCATCGAGCGGATCATCTCCGGCGGGAGGTTGTCCACGCAGAAGTACCCCGCGTCCTCGAACACGTTCATCGCCGTCGACTTGCCGGCGCCCGAGAAGCCGGTGATCACGACGAGGTCCTGCAGGCGCGTCTCGACGACCGGCTGCGCAGACTTGCCGGCCTTCCGATCGGAGCCCGCCCGCAGCGGACGCAGTGGTCTGATGACCGCCATCACCACATTGTGCTCACAAGCGCGGACGAGCGTGTCATTTTGCAGGGAACTTGGCAGCGAACGTTCGCGGCCGCGCCGATCGACGTCAGCTCAACGGAATGCGCCCCTGAGCCGTGCGAGGGTCAAGCGAGGCAAGGACGCAGTGAGCGAAATGTGCTTTGCACATGAGCGATCGAGGACGCAGCATCGCGCAGGCCCTCGCGCGGCTCAGCCTGCGCGGTGGAGGCGGGCGTGTATCTCGCGCGCCGTCTTGGCCGGCAGCCCGGGCACGGCCTGCAGCTCCTCGCTGGATGCAGAGACGACCGCCTCGGGCGAGCCGAAGTGCGCGAGCAGCGCGCGCTTGCGCGCCGGCCCGACGCCGGGCAGCTCGTCGAGCAGCGAGGTCGTCATCGCGCGATCGCGACGGCCGCGGTGGTGGGTGATCGCGAAGCGATGGGCCTCGTCGCGCACGCGCTGCAGCAGCTGCAGCTCGGGCGTGGAGTGGTCGAGCACGAGCGGTGAGCGGCGGCCGGGGATGAACAGCTCCTCGATGCGCTTGGCCAATGACACGACGGCCACGCCGCGCTCGCGAAAGCCGCGCAGCGGACCGAGCCCGGCGGCGAGCTGGCCCTTGCCGCCGTCGATCACGACGACGTTCGGCAGCGACGCGAAGCTCGCGTCGTAGGCGGGGTCGTGCGGGGATAGATCCGCCTGGCGCTCCCACTGGGCATAGCGGCGGCTGAGCACCTCGGCCATCGCCGCGAAGTCGTCCGACTCCCCCTCCTGCAGCGTGCGGATCTTGAACCGCCTGTAGTCGGCCTTCTTCGGCGCGCCGCCCTCGAACACGACCATCGAGGCGACCGTGTGCGTCCCGCCGAGGTTCGAGATGTCGAAGCACTCGATGCGGATCGGCGGCACATCGAGGCCGAGCGCCTGCTGCAGCCCTTCGACCGCCTCCACGCGGCTCTGCCGGCGGCGCTCGGAGCGCAGGCGCTCCTGGTCGAGCGCCAGGCGCGCGTTGCGCTCGGCGAGCTCGAGGATCCGTCGCTTCTCGCCCCGCTCGGCCGCGCGCAGCTCGACGGGACCGGCGCGGCGGCTCGCCAGCGCGTCCTCGAGCGCAGGGCGCTCGTCGACCTCGCGCTGCACCACGAGCAGCGCCGGGATCGACATGTGCCCCGCGTAGTACTGCAGCATGAACTCCTCGGCGACCTCCGCGAGGTTGCGCTCGGTCTCGTTTGACAAGTAGAACGACTGGCGATCGGAGAGCACGCCGTCGCGCACTTGGAAGACCTGCGCGTTGGCGTCGCGCCCGTCGACCGCCACCGCGATCGCGTCGAATGTTCCGACCGCCTCGTTGGCGACGCGTCGGCGCTCGAGGAGCGAGTGCACCGCGCGCAGGCGGTTGCGCTCGACCGTCGCCTGCTCGAACTCCTCCGCCGCGGCCGCCGCGCGCATGCGCTCGTCGAGCTCTCGCTCGATTGCCTTGAAGCGCCCCGAGAGGAAGTCCACTACGCCATCGATGCTCGCGCGGTACTCCTCCTTTGAGACGTAGCCGACACACGGGGCCTCGCAGCGCTTGATGTAGTAGTCCAAGCACGGGCTGCCGCTGCGCCGCCCCGGCTCGGGGCCGGTGCACGAGCGGAACATGAACACCTTCGCCAGCACCTCGAGCGTCCCGCGCACGCGCTTGGCGTTCGAGTACGGCCCAAAGTACGCCCGGCCGGGGCGATGGCGCTCGCGCGTGAAGTACACGCGCGGGTAGTCCTCGTCGAGCGAGATCGCGATGAACGGATAGGACTTGTCGTCGCGCAGGCGGATGTTGAAGCGCGGGCGGTACTGCTTGATGAAGCTCTGCTCGGCGAGCAGCGCCTCGGCCTCGGTGGCCACCACCACGCACTCGACGCTCTCTACGCTCGCGACCATCTCCGCATGACCCGGGCTGCTGGGCACCTGCGCCTTGGAGAAGTGCGACGCCACGCGCTTGCGCACCGACTTCGCCTTGCCCACGTAGATGACCCGCCCCTTGCCGTCGCGAAACAGGTACACGCCCGGCTGGTCGGGCAGCGCGCGGCGCTGATCGAAGAGGGGATGCTCGCTCAAGCGAGCGTCCCCCTCCTTCGGTCGGCGAGGCTCGTGCTCGCCTCGCGGCCGCTCGTCGGTGTCTCGATCGCCATCTCACCCGAGGATACGAGGCGCCCGTTTGCCCGGCCCGCGACGCGCCCGCCAGGGTCTGCGCGGAACGCCGGCCGGCGTCAGTAGGTGCGCCAGTGGCGGTAGGTGTCGAGCAGGCCGTAGATGACGAGCCCGATCAGCGCGAACCACGCGAGCTCGCCCAGGCTCGTCTCCCACATGCGTTTCTGCGCGATCACCACGAACGCCACGAGCGCGATCGCTCCGTACAGCATCGCCCGGTGGCGGTCGCCCAGCCCGTGCACGGCGACGCGGTTTTCGCGGTACAGCCGCAGCCCGAGATAACCGAATCCCACGCCGAAGCCGATCAGCAGCACGGCTTCGAACGTGCTGGCCGCCTGGCCGCCGCCCGGCAGCAGGAAGACCGCCGCGGCGATCAATGCCACGATCGCGATGTTGCGCGCCGTCTGCAAGCGCTCCATCGCCCGATTGTACGTCAGTCGATCAATGCCTCCAGGCGCGCGTACGCCTGCTCGACGGCGCGCCGCGCGGCCGTGTGGCGGGCCGTCGACTTGGCCGACTCGTACTGCGTGGCCCACGCCGCGGGGTCGGCCAGCTCGTCCTCCAGCGCGCGCATCGCCGCCTCCGCCTCCTCGATCGCGCGCTCGGCCTTCTGCTGGTCGTTGAGGCGGTTCTTCGACGGCCCCTTCGCCTTCGGCTTGCGCTTGCGCTTGGGCTCGTCGCTAGGAGATCCAGATCCATTTTCAGTTCCAGCCGGCGCATGCGCCGGCTGGCGGAGGGGCGCATGCGCCCCTCCGTGGGACCGCACATGTGCGGTCCCAGGCGGGCCCACATGTGGGCCCGCCGATCGATGATCACTCGAAGATCGATCGACGTGCGGAGCGGCCCTGGCCTCGTCGCGGATGCGCACGTACTCCGGCCAGCCGCCTTCGTAGCTGTGCAGCGAGCCCTGCTCGACGGAGACCGTGCGCGTTCCCACGGCATCGAGCAGCGCGCGGTCGTGGGAGACGAGCAGCACTGCGCCGGTGAACGCGCGCAGCGCGTCCTCGAGCGCCTCGCGGCTCTCGATGTCGAGATGGTTGGTGGGCTCGTCGAGGATCAGCACGTTGGGCGGGTGGGATGCCGGTCCAACGAGGATCGCCAGCGACAGCCGCCGGCGCTCGCCGCCGGAGAGCCCCTCCAGCGGCTTCTCGGCCTCCTCGCCCGAGAACAGGAAGCGCCCGAGCAGGGCGCGCGCCTTGCCCGGGGTCAGGCCGGTGGCCCGCTGCGCGGCGTCGAGCGCGCTCTGGCCGGACGAGCCGCCCGCCCCGAGCTCCTCGGCGTGCTGCGAGAGGTAGCCCACCTTCACGTTGTGGCCCGTCGACAGTTTTCCCGCGGCGAGCGCGCGCCGCCCGGCGAGCGTCTCGATCAGCGTCGTCTTGCCCGACCCGTTCGGCCCCACGAGCGAGACGTGCTCACCGCGCTCCAGCCACAGCTCTGCATGCTCCAGCAGCGTGACCGGCGGAGCTCCGCCGTTGCCCTCGCCACCCACCTCGACGCGGCCGTCGAGCAGCTCGAAGATCACGCGCCCGGAGCGCTCGGGCGTTGAGAACGCGAACTCCAGGCCCTTGCCCGCCGCGGACCGATCGGAGATCGGCCAGCGCTCGATGCGCTCGATCTTCGCCAGCTTCTTCACGCGCGACTGCGCCTGGCGCGCCTTGCTCGCCTTGTAGCGGAAGCGCTCGATGAACCGTTCCATGCGCGCGATCTCGGCGCGTTGGGCGTCGATCGCGCGACCCAGTGCGAGCTCGCGCGCGGCCTGCTCTCTGCGCCATTGATGCCAAGTCCCCGCGAAGAAGCGCGACCGGGCCGCTGGCCGATCTCCGATCGGTGGGCCGGCGCCGCTCGCCGACGAACGTCCGGCCTCGAGCTCCAGCACGGCCGTGCCGACGGCCTCCAGGAACCAGCGGTCGTGCGCAACGAGAACGACCGCCGAGTCGAGCTCGACGAGCGTCTGCTCGAGCCACTCCAGCGACTCGATGTCGAGATGGTTCGTCGGCTCGTCCAGCAGCAGTACATCCGCGCCCGTCGCCAGCGCGCGGGCCAGCGACGCGCGCGTGAGCTCGCCGCCGGAGAACGTGTCGAGCGCGCGATCGAGGTCGTCCTCGACGAAACCAAGCCCCCTCGCCATCGCCGTCGCGCGGTCGCGCCACAGATAGCCGCCGCGCGACTCCAGGCGCGCCTGCGCCCGCGCGTAGCGGGCCAGCAGCGCCTCGTCGGCGTCGCCCGCGCTCATCTTCGCCTCCAGCTCGGCCAGCTCCGCCTCGATCTGCAGCTCCTCCGCGCACCCTGAGAGCACGTAGTCGCGCAGCGCCATCGCACGCTTGCTGACCGATCGGCGATCCCATTGATCGCCGATCGGCGGGCGCTGGTCGTGCAGCGCGATCCGCACGCCCTTCGCCACGCTCAGCTCCCCGCGATCGATCGACGTCTCGCCGGCGAGCATCCGCAGGAGCGTCGTCTTGCCGGCTCCGTTGCGACCCGCGATCGTTATCCGTTCGCGCCGCTCGAGCTTGAACGACACCCCGTGCAGCAGCGGCTGCCCGGCCATGTCCTTGTGCAGATCGGATGCGATCAAGAGAGCCATCGACAGACGATGGTAGGGGCCGGACGCAGGCCCGCTCTGGAGCCTGACCGAAAGGTCGCAATCGCGCTTGCCACGCACAGGTGGCGATGCCTCACGGCGGGCGCGGCCCTACCGGAGCAATGACGCCTCCCCCCAGCCCGGTGCCCGACTCGGCGCCGTGTGACGCTCGGCGACGTCCGTCGGAGCCCTTCGAGCGCCGGCGGAGCACGACGCGCGAGCCGGCGGCAGGTGTCACGATGACGCTCCGCCACCGTGGGCGCTCGATGTCCCTGGCCGCGGGTCGGACCGTCATGCTCGTGAGCACCGTGCGCAGCACGACCTTCATCTCCAACGTTGCGAGATGGAGGCCGGGGCATCGCTTGCGACCTCCGCCCCATGGTCGCCACGCTCCGGTCGCAGGTGACACTTGCAAGAACCGCTCCGGACGAAACTTCTGCGGCTCGGGATAGAACCTGGCATCGTGGTGCATGAGATAGATGCAGCCCAGGAGCTGTGCCGGCGGCCCGTAGGTCCTCCCACCGATGTCGATCGGCTGCTTGACCGTTCGGGGAATGGCGAACAGGAACACGGGACGGTGGCGTAGTACCTCACGAATCGATGCCGTGAGGTACTCCTCACCGCGGTCGCTGTCGATCTCTCCAGCGAGTGTGTCTTGCGCGATTGGGTCGTGCGCGAGCAATTGGAACGCCCATGCCAACTGCGCCGCGGTGGTCTCGTGACCGGCCAGGATTATCGACATGAGATTGTCACGCACTTGCTTGGATGACATCTGCGAGCCATCGGTGTTGCGAGCGGCCAGCAGACGGTCGAGCACGTTGTCGGCACCGCCATCAGCGCCGTCTTCTCGGCGCCTGATGAGTTCGTAGAGCAGGTGATCGATCTCCAACCGCTCGCGGAGAAAGCGCCTCCAGATCTGTCGTCCGGGGCCGTGCCGAAGCAGCGGCTCCGGAAAGACTGCGCTGCCGGTAACCGTGAACATCGCGAGCAGCCTCTCCTGCAGCTCGACGACGCGCCCGTCACCGAGATGCTCGGCAACGCCCAGGACCGTGCGCAGCGCCGTCTGGAGCGCCAACGCGCGCAGGCGCGGATGCAGCGCGAAAGGAACGCCCCGAGGCCACGAAGCTATCTCGCGCTGCGTTGCTTCACGCATTGTCTCGGCGTGCTTCGCCACCGCGCCGGGCTGAAGCGGCGGAAGAATGCTCCTGCGACCGACGACATGGGCCGTTTCATCGAGCAGCATGAACGACTCATCGCCCACGATCGGCTTCACCGAAGCTGCGCCGTCGCCAGGATGCAGCACATCGGCGGGCGCAGCAAGCACTTCTCCTATCTCGTCGCGATCGGACAGAAATACAAGCGGTGGATGACTGGTGGCGTTGACCGTGAAGCGACCGCCGTAGCGTTCGCGGCAGTGCTCGAGATAGATGAACGGCGACTTCCACATCATCAGCGCCTGAACGGGCGCAGGAAGCCTCGAGCCGCGGGGAAGGGCGGCTCGCGTCTGGCGGCCGATCCTCGCGCCGCGGACCGACGGGTAGGCGACAAGTTCCTGTGACACGGCGAATACCAGATAGTAGACCAGCGCGTGGTCATGCCGATCTCCTCTGAGGGCACGCTCCCCGCCGACCCAAGCGCCGCGTCGGACGGGAGTCCACGATGGCCACTGTCCAGCGCGACGGCGCCGCCGGCGGCGGGGTGCACCGTCGACCGGCGAAGCGCCCTCGGGCTTCGCTAGCATGCCGTCAAATGCGCCGCGTCAAGACATTGCTGTTTCTGTGGGCTCTGCTGATCCCGCTCGTACTCGCCCCCGTCGCCGACGCCACCAACGACGGTCGAGGCTTCTACGGCGTGACGAACGACAAAGTGGTCACGAACGCGGGCTTCATCGTGATCGTGTTCTTCCCCTTGTTCATCTTCACGATGAGCATGCTGCAGCGCCATCTGGACAAGCGCAAGGAAGCTCGCCAAGCCGCGCACAAGGCGCACGCCGGCAACGCGCAGTGGCGCGGCGGCTGGTAGAGCGCCGCAAGCGGCGCGCCGCAGCGGTGATCGGCGGATGAGCGAGGACGAGACGGACGAGGTGGGCGAGCTCGCCGAGGGGGTTCGCTACGAGCGTCGCGGCCCCTCCGCGCTCGTCACGATCGACCGCCAGCACCGGCGAAACGCCGTCGACGGACCGACGGCGGCGGCGCTGCACGAGGCCTACTTGCGATTCGAGGCCGACGATGATGCGCGCGTGATGGTGCTCACCGGCGCCGGGGGGGTCTCCTTCTGCGCGGGCGCCGACCTGAAGGCGACGGAGACGTTCGTGCCGCGCCTGATGAGCACCGAGGGTCCGATGGGCTTCACGCGCCTGACGCCGTCAAAGCCGACGATCGCCGCGATCTCGGGCTTCGCGCTGGCCGGAGGGCTCGAGCTCGCGTTGTGGTGCGACCTGCGCATCGCCACGGAGAGCTCCACGCTCGGCTGCCCCGAGCGCCGCTGGGGCGTGCCTTTGATCGACGGCGGCACGCAGCGCCTGCCGCGGATCGTCGGTCTGGGCCGCGCGCTCGACCTGATCCTCACGGGGCGAATGATCGGCGCGGCAGAGGCGCACTCGATGGGGCTGCTCACCGAGGTCGTACCGCCGGGGGCCCATGTCGATCGCGCGCTGGCGCTCGCCGAGGGCCTCGCGAGCTTCCCGCAGCGGACGATGCTCGCCGACCGCCGCGCGGCGATCGAGGGGCTCGGCATGACGCTCGCCGAGGGCCTCGCGCTGGAGTCGCAGGCCGGCCCGGAGGTGTATGAGGACGGCGCGCGCGGCGCCGCCCGCTTCGCCGCCGGCGAGGGCCGCGGCGGCGCGGGAGCGGGGGCCTAGGCTTTCAGGATAGGCTCTCTCGGGCAATGGCCTACTTCGTCACAGGAGCGACCGGCTTCATCGGACGTCGCCTGGTCGAGCAGCTGCTCGACAAACGCCAGGGCAAGCTGCACGTGCTCGTGCGCGAGAGCTCGCTCGAGCGCCTGGAGGACCTGGTCGAGCGCTGGGGCGTGGTGGTGGGGGCCGCGGCCGCAAAACGCATCGTGCCCGTGATCGGCGACCTGCGCCGACCGCTGTTGGGCGTCGAGCAGGAGCAGGTGGCCGAGCTGCGCGGGAAGATCACCCACTTCTTCCACCTGGCGGCCGTCTATGACATGACGGCGCCCGCCGAGCTGAACACGGCGGTCAACGTCGGCGGCACCACCCACGCGGTGGAACTCGCCCGGGCGGTCGACGCCGAGCGCCTGCACCACGTCTCCTCGATCGCAGTGGCCGGCGAGTACAAGGGGATCTTCGAGGAGGAAATGTTCGACGAGCGCCAGAAGCTGCCCTCGCCCTACCACCGGACGAAGTTCGAGTCCGAGCGGATCGTCCGCGAGCAGCCCTACGTGCCGTGGCGCGTCTATCGCCCGGGCATCGTCGTGGGCGACTCGCGCACCGGCGAAATGGACAAGGTCGACGGCCCGTACTACTTCTTCAAGGCGATCCAGCGCGCGCGCCAGCTGCTGCCCGAGTGGGCGCCGCTGGTGGGTCCCGACCTCGGCAACACGAACGTCGTTCCGGTCGACTGGGTCGTCGATGCGCTGGAGCACATCGCACACGAGCCCGACCTGGACGGCAAGGCATTTCACCTGACCGACCCTCGCCGCCAGCCCGTCAGCGAGCTGCTCAACGAGCTGGCGTCGGCGGCGCACGCGCCGCGCTTCGCGCTGAGCATCGACAAACGCCTGACCGACCCGCTGCCCAAGTGGCCGCTGGTGCTTGCGCTCGACCTGCCGCCGTGGCGCCAGCTGCGCAAACTGGCGCTGCGCGAGCTGGGCATACCCGAAGAGGTGCTTTCGCACATGGAGCTCGTGCCGCGCTTCGACACCCGCGAGGCGGCCGGCGCGCTCGCGGGAACGCCGCTCGAGCAGCCGCCGCCGCTGCACGACTACGCAGGGCGCCTGTGGGACTACTGGGAGCGCGAGATGGACCCGGGCATGGACTCCGGTCACACGCTGAAGGAGGCTCTCGAGGGCAAGCACGTGATGATCACCGGCGCCTCCTCGGGGATCGGCCGCTCGACCGCGCTGAAGGTCGCGGCCGCGGGCGGAGTGCCGCTGCTCGTGGCGCGCAACGTGGAGAAGCTCGAGGAGGCGCGCGCGGAGATCGTCGCCGCGGGGGGCACGGCGTATGTGTACGCGGCCGACATCGCTGACATGGAGTCGGTCGAACGGCTCGTCGAGCGGGTGCTCGCCGACCATCGCAACGTGGACATGCTCGTCAACAACGCCGGACGCTCGATCCGCCGCTCGATCTCGCTCAGCTACAACCGCTTCCACGACTTCGAGCGAACGATGCAGCTCAACTACTTCGGGGCGGTCAAGCTGATCATCGGCCTGCTGCCGCACATGCGCGAGCGAGGCTCGGGACACATCGTCAACATCTCATCGATCGGCGTGCAGACGAACCCGCCGCGCTTCTCCGCCTACGTCGCCTCGAAGGCCGCGCTCGACGCCTTCACGCGCGTGATCGCCTCCGAGGTCGTCGGCGACGGCGTGACGTTCACGACGATCCACATGCCGCTCGTGCGCACGCCGATGATCGCCCCGACGAAAATGTACGACGCGTTCCCCGCGATCACGCCGGACGAGGCAGCGACGATGATCTGCGAGGCGCTGCGCTCGCGACCCAAGCACATGGGCACGCGCCTTGGCACGCTCGGGGAGGTCGCCTACGCGCTCTCGCCGAAGGCCGTCGACCGCATCCTGCACCTGGCCTATCGCGTGTTCCCCGACTCCGCCGCGTCCAAGGGACAGCAGAACGAGGAGGAGAAGGCGTCCTTCGAGCAGATCGCGATGGCCACCCTCACCAGGGGCGTGCACTGGTAGGACCGCGCGCCGGCGCCGGCAGGGCGGCGTTGGGATGATGGGGTCGTGAGCGAGACGGCCGCGGCGATCGACGTACACGCCCTGAGCAAGCGCTACGGCGAGTTCGAGGCGGTGCGCGGGATCGACATGACGGTGCGGCGCGGCGAGGTGTTCGGCCTGCTCGGCCCCAACGGCGCGGGAAAGACGACGACCGTCGAGATCCTCGAGGGCTATCGCGCGCGCAGCGGCGGCGAGGTCTCCGTGCTCGGCCACGACCCCGGCCGGCGCAGCCGCGGGCTTCGCCAGCGCATCGGCATCGTCCTGCAGTCGGGTGGCATCTACGGCCATGTGACGCCACGCGAGCTGCTGCGCCACTGGGCGAGCTTCTACCCGGCGCCGCGCGAGGTCGAGGAGGTCCTGACGCTGGCCGGCCTGCAGGACAAGGCCGACGTGCGCAGCCGGCGGCTGTCGGGCGGCCAGCTGCGTCGCCTCGACTTCGCGCTCGCGCTCGTCGGCGACCCCGAGCTGATCTTCCTCGACGAGCCTACGACCGGCTTCGACCCGGAGGCGCGGCGCGGCGCTTGGGAGACGATGCGCAAGCTTCGCGGGCTGGGCAAGACGATCCTGCTGACGACCCACTACCTCGACGAGGCGCAGGAGCTGGCCGACCGTGTGGCGATCGTCAAGGACGGACGCATCCTCGCGATCGGGCCGCCACGCGAGCTCGGCGTGGGGGCGGCGCACTACCGCGTGGCCTATCGCGATCGCGACGGTCAGCTCGTCGAGCGCCAGACCGACGACCCGACGGCCCTGCTGCACGAGCTGACGGCCGAGGCGCTCGCGCGGGGAGAGAAGCTCGAGGAGCTGAGCGTGGGACGCCCGACGCTCGAGGATGTCTACCTGGAGTTGACCGCCGATGCCTGACGCGCTGGTCGCCCAGAATGCGGTTGGCGGCGACGGTCCGCTCGCGCTGGGCTGGCGCCAATACCGCCTCGAGCGGCGCATGTTCTGGCGCAACCCCAGCGCGGCGTTCTTCAACTTCCTGTTGCCGCTGCTGTTCCTCGGCGGCGGCGGCGCGATCCTGCACGGCAACCATCGCGAGCTGCGGCTGTTGATCCCGGCGATCGCCGGCATGAGCGTGATGTCTACGACGTTCACCGCGCTCGCCTACAACGTCGTGTTCCTGCGCGAGCGTGGAGTGCTCAAGCGCATCCGCGGCACGCCGTTGCCGACCGGCTCCTACTTCGGCGGTCTGGCGGCGAACGCCGTCACCAACACGGTGCTGCAGATCGCGATCGTGGTGTTGGCCGGCAAGCTCGTGTTCGGGATCGGCTGGCCGCGCGACTGGGCCGAGCTGGTCGTGTTCGTCCTGGCCGGTGTCGTATGCCTGGCCGCGCTCGGCGTCGCCTTCGCCCATGCGATCCCCAACTTCGAGTCGACCGCCGCGTACGTCAACGCCGTGTTCCTGCCGGTCGTGTTCGTCTCCTTCTACGTGTTCGACTCCAACAGCGCGCCGGGCTTTCTGCGCCAGATCGCCGAAGCGCTGCCGTTGAAGCCGCTGATCGACGGGCTGTCGGGCGCGATCGTGACCGGCTCCGGCCTGGACAGCCATCTCGACGCGCTCGCCGTGATCGGCCTGTGGGGCGTGTTCGGGCTGTACTTCGCCGTGCGGGGCTTCTCCTGGGAGTCCAAGCGCTAGCCCACGGGCGAAAGGGCGCCCCAGTGGCCGCGTGGCCTGCCCGGATTACCGCTTCAGGAGCAGGTAAGCCACGAAGCAACCGGCAGCGGCGATCAGTCCGGCGGCGGCGGCATAGGCGGA
>DATHGU010000392.1:0-2712 GCA_035317495.1 Solirubrobacteraceae bacterium | reverse complement strand
CTAACGCCCTGTCGCACCAGCGCCTCGGCGAGCTTGCGCACGTGGCGTGCCAGCCCGCCCTCGATCACGGGCGGGTACTCCCAAGAGAGGAGCAGCACGCGCTTGCTCATGGCCGAGACCCTATCTCGCACGACGCCGCACGGCCTACCCGGCCATGCGCATCCGCGTCCCCGGCCGCCGCGCCCAGCGCTCAGATGCCGATCAGCTCGAGCTCGTCCAGCCTGCGAGCCGCGGGCGAGGCCCACACATCATCCTCGGCAAGGCACACAACGCCTTGCCCGTGCAGGGCGGCCAGGGCGCTGTCCAGCCCAGTCGCGTCGGCGCCGAGCTCGGCGGCCAGCTCCGTACGCGACCACCGCCGCTCCTCGCTCAGCACTTGCAGGACGATCGCTCGTTCGAGCTTCGCACTGTCGGCCCGAGGCTCACTCGATTCTGTATGCATGGGAGCCATTCCTTATCGTTTCCGGCGCCGACCGCTTGAAGCGCGCCGGCCGATTTCCGAAGGCTTGGAGAGTACACACAGCTTGGAACGGTTCAGCACGTCGCGGCCCTAACAAGTCGCTTGCCCCACCGTGCGCGATGATTCTCGTGTGCCTCTGACGGTGCCCCCTAGCTTCTTCTTCGGTGCGATGTCGCCCTATTCGTGGTTCGCCGCGGAGCGGATCGAGCGGCTTCTGCCGCAGGCGCGCTGGCATGGGGTGCTCGCCGGCGCGATCTTCACGCAGCATGGGCGCGTCTCGTGGGGGCTCGACGAGCGCCGCGCCGACGGGATCGCGGACTGCGAGCAGCGCGCCGCACAGTACGCGCTCGGGCCGATCGAGTGGCCCGCGGAGTGGCCGACCAGCGACCTGCTCGTCGCGCGCGCGATGGTCTTCTGCGAGCAGCCGGCGGCGGCCGGTCGCGGAGCCGCACGCGACGCTCGCGGCATGCGCTCCGGCGACCGCCTGCTGCGGTCGTTCGCGCTGGCCACCATGCGGCTGGCATTTCTGGAGGGCGCCGACCTTGCCGAGACGGACGCCGTCCTCGAGGCCGGTCGGCGGGCGGGCATCGACGAGCACCGGCTGCGGGAGGCGCTTCGCGACCCGCACATCAAGGACGCGCTGCGCCTCGCGACCGACGAGGCGCTGGCCGCAGGCGTCTTCGGCGTTCCGACGGTGCTCGTCGGCGCGGAGCTCTTCTGGGGCGATGACCGCCTGTCCGACGCGGCCGCGGCCTATCGCTCGAGCCAAGCGGCCTGAACCGCGGGGATTAGGCCGCACGAGCGCTCGGTGGGACCGGGCGGGCATCAGGCCGTCGGGCGCTCGGTGGCGCCGGCGAGGTCGATCTCCAGCTGGCGAGGGGACGGGCGCAGCGGCTCGCCGCTCTCGCGCGGCCTTCCTCGCTTGGCCCAATGCCCTACGACCTCGCGGCTGCGAGCGCTGTAGTGGTTGACGCGCCGATCCAGCGGCGCCACGGCCAGGCCGCCGGGGGCCGGTGCGGTGACGATCGCGTGGAAGCGCCGGCCGTTGTGGTCGACCTCGACGATGTCCCCTGTCTGGATGCCCTCGAGCCGCATGCGCCCCGAACTCCAGCACGATTCGCCGAGCAAGGGGGTCTCGCAGCTCGCGAGGCTGTTCCGTCGCGTCTGCGAACACGTAGGCTTGCTCGCCGTGCGATGGTACATAGACGGGATGAACGTGATCGGCACGCGACCGGATGCGTGGTGGAGGGACCGGCACGCCGCGATGGTCCGGCTCGTGCACCTGCTCGAGAACTGGGTCGCCGTGAGCGGCGAGGACGTGACGGTCGTGTTCGAGCAGCGGCCCTCTCCGCCGATCTCCTCGACCGTCATCGAGGTCGCCCACGCGCCGCGGCCGCGCCGCGACTCGGCCGACGATGAGATCGTGCGCCGTGTGGCCGCCGAACGGGAGCCCGGCGAGATACGCGTTGTGACATCCGACCTGTGGCTGGTCGATCGCGTGCACGCGGCGGGCGCGACGGTCCAGTCGGCCGACTCGTTCCGCGCACAGCTGGAGGGCGATTGATGGCGCCGGTCACGCGATACGCGCGCAGTGGCGAGGCAAGCATCGCCTACCAGGTAATAGGCGAGGGCGTCCTCGACCTGCTGTTCCTGACAGGTTGGCTGACCCAGCTCGAGCAGCTGTGGGAGGCGCCTGCCAATCGCCGCTTCCTCGAGCGCCTGACGACGATCTGCCGGTTGATCCTGTTCGACAGTCGCGGGACGGGGCTGTCCGATCGCGTGCTCGACCGGTACACGGTCGAGCAGGAGGTGCAGGACGCGCTGGCGGTCCTCGATGCCGCGGGCAGCGAACGCACGGCGGTGCTCACGTATGCGCACGGCGGTCTGGTCGGAGCGCAGCTCGCGGCCGATCGACCGGAGCGGATTGGCGCGTTGATCATGTACGCGTCGATCGCGCGCACGTCGTGGGCTCCCGACTACGACTGGGCGATGACCAGCGAGCAACGGGAGGAGCTCAGCGAGCGCAACATGGCCATCTGGGGCGAGGTCAACCGCGACGCGATGTCGGCATGGGCGCCGTCGATGTCCGAGGATCCGGCGCTCGTCGCATGGTTCGCGCGCCTGCAGCGGCTGGCCGCGAGCCCTACTGAGGCGCGCGTCATCTCGAGGGCGATGGTCGAGCTCGACGTGCGCGAGGCGCTCCCGCGCATCCGCGTGCCGACGCTCGTCATGCATCGTCCGCAGGAGCTCGT
>DATHGU010000391.1:0-6548 GCA_035317495.1 Solirubrobacteraceae bacterium | reverse complement strand
GCACGGTCCCCGCGGGGAGCATGCGCTTCGTCGACTTCTCCAAGCCCAACCCCGCTGACGAGCGCGTCGAACGGTTCCTGATCGCCGCGCAGCGGGCGATGGCCGAAGGCGAGTACGAGCTGGCCGCGCAACGGCTGATCTACGCGCGCGACGCCGAGCCCGAGAACGTGGCGGTCCTGCGGCTGATGACACTCGCCTTCTGGCAGGCCGGTCAGCTCGACGCGGCGGCGCGCGCCGTGCGCGACTGGGCGCGTGTCGACGGATCGCGCCCGGCCGCGCACCGCTTCGCCTCGCGCATCTACGAGGACATCGGCGCGGTCGATCTCGCCGAGGAGGCCGCCGAGCGCGCCGTCAGCCGCGGTCCGCGCGACGCCGGAGCGTGGGCGCGGCTGGGCAGGCTGCGCCTGCACCTGCGCGACCGCGAGGGCTCGCTCAAGGCGCTCGAGCGTGCTCTCTCACTCGGCGCCAGCGAGGACGTGCGCGACCTGCTGATCCAGGCGCTGGCGCTCGAGCCGCGCATGGCTGCGGCAAGCTAGCGCGCGGTTCGCTAGCGCCGCGCGGGCACACGCCGGCGCTCATCAGAGGATGTTCACGGCACGCGAGACGATCAGCCCGATCGTCAGCAGCGAGACGATCGACTGAACGCCCATCACGCTCTTGGCCATCGGCGTCAGCGGCATCGTGTCGGTCGGCGAGAACGCCGTGTTGTTCGTCAGCGACACGTACAGGTAGTCGATGAACTTCGGCCGCCATCCGCGCGGCTCGATGCGGTCGTCGCTCATCTGCGGGAAGAGGAAGTCGGGCGGACCATCGGTTCCCGTAGCGCGCTTGCCTGGGCCGCCGCGATCCATCTCCCAATACCACAGCGCGAAGATCAGCAGGTTGGTGATCCAGATCAGCACGCCCGCAACGATCAGCCCGCGACCGTCGGAGACCGTGTGGCTCAGCAGGAGATGCGTGAGCGCGCCGAGCGAGAAGATGTTCGCGAGGCTCACAAACGCCGTAAGGCTGAGCGAGATACGCCGCCGTCGCGGATGCTCCTCCTCGATCACGTTGGGCGTCACAACGAACATCCCGATCAGCAGAGCGCCCTCGAGCGACGGGACCAGCCAATCGGGGCCAGCCGACAACCGAGCCGGCAGCAGCACCTGCACGACGATCGCTGCGAGCACCGTCAGCTGCGCCGGCCAGAACGGCTCGCTGTCCCCGGGCGGTGGATAGGGGCGTCCGGCCGATCCGAGATCGCTCTGCGCGGAGGGTTCCCGAGCCACGACGTCAGAGCGTACGGCGCGGCTCGGCCGTCGCGCTAGCCTTCCATCGCATGGGCATCGAGAGCCCCGTTCACCTTCTTTTCATCGCGATCGTCGCGTTGATCGTGCTCGGTCCCAAGCGCCTGCCCGGCCTTGCGCGTGCGCTCGGGCAGGGCATCCGTGAGTTTCGCAGCTCGCTCGACGTGGGCGCCGAGCCGGCCGAGCCGGCCGATCAGCCGCCCGCCCAACCGCAGCAGGCGCCGCCGCCGACCGCACCGCCGGCTCAGCCGCAGCAATCACCGCCGCCCGCCGCGCCGCCGGTGGCCACGACGTCAGCATCGCCGGTGGCGGAGGTCGCGGAGCGGACGTCCGGACAGTCGAACGGGGCAGAGCGGCCGCGCGGGAGCGCTTAGGCTAGGCGCACCGACTCGCCGCGATTGCCTGCGGGGCGAGGGCGATTGTGCGCGGGTAGGCTGCACTCTCACCGACCAAGGAGCAGCCGCCGATGAGCGCCGATCAAACCGCCGTGTCCTCCGAGGACGTGCTCGCCGAGCGCCGCGGGAACGTCCTGCTGATCACGATCAACCGTCCCGAGGTGCGCAATGCGGTCAACGCCGCCGTGGCCGCCGGCGTGGCGGGCGCGTTGGAGGAGCTCGACGGCGATGACGCTCTGTCGGTCGGCGTGCTGAGCGGCGCGGGCGGCTTCTTCAGCGCAGGCATGGACCTGGGGGCGTTCGTCAGGGGCGAGTCGCCATGGTTCGGCGACCGCGGCTTCGCCGGCATCGCGCAACGCTCCTCCCGCAAGCCGCTGATCGCCGCGATCGAGGGCTTCGCGCTGGCCGGCGGCATGGAGGTCGCGCTGGCCTGCGATCTGATCGTCGCCGCGAAGGGCGCCAAGATGGGGATTCCCGAGGTCAAACGCTCGCTCGTCGCGGCCGGCGGCGCGCTCTTGCGCCTGCCGCGGCGCATGCCCTACCACGTGGTGATGGAGCTCGCGCTCACGGGCGATCCGCTGCCGGCCGAGCGCTTCCACGAATACGGGCTCGTCAATCGTCTCGTGGAGCCCGGCTCGGCGGTCGAGGGCGCGCTCGAGCTAGCCGGCGAGCTGGCCAAGAACGGGCCGCTCGCGCTGGTCGCCGCCAAGCAGATCCTGCAGGAGCAGTTCGACTGGTCCAGCGCCGAGATGTGGGAACGGCAGGGGGCGATCGCCGGACCCGTGATGGCCTCCGAGGACGCCAAGGAGGGCGCGAGCGCGTTCAAGGAGAAGCGCGAGCCGGTGTGGAAGGGGCGCTAGCCGCGCGGGGCGCGCCCGCACCGGCGGCTGGCTAGCGGCCGAGGCGCTTCTTGCGCTTGCGCTGGCGGCGGATCTCCAGGAACCGCTTCCACAGAGCCCACATCAGCGCTGCCCCGGCGTCTTTCTGGGGTACTGCGAGATCGGCTGATCGAGGTCGATCGCGGTCGTAACGATGCGGTTCTGTTCGGCGAGGTGCGCGGCGGGGTAGCCCTCGCCGGGGCTCGCCCGCTCGGGACGGCCGATGAAGCCGAAGTGGATGTCGTGGGGCATGATCTGCATCAGCCGCGGGAACATGTGAGCCCGCGCGCCGACGTTGCGCGGCTCCTCCTGCACCCACACTACCTCGCGCAGGTTGGGATAGCGGCGCATCAGCTCGAGGATCTGGCCCTCGGGGAACGGGTACAGGAGCTCGACGCGCCCAACCGCCAGGCCAGGGTGTGACTTGCGGTCGGGATGGCCCACGAGGTCGTAGTAGACCTTGCCGGTGCACAGCAACAGCCGCGTGACCTCCTGCTCATCCACGCCCGGCTCGGCGAGGACGGGGTGGAAGCGCGTGTTCTCGGCCAGGTCGGCAATCGAGTTGGTCGCCTGCGGCAGCCGCAGCAGCGACTTCGGCGTCATGATCACGAGCGGGCGCTGCTTGGCGATCCGCGCCTGACGGCGCAGAAGGTGGAAGTACTGGGCGGGCGTCGTCGGGCTCGCCACGCGGATGTTGCCCTCCGCGGCGAGTGCCAGGAAGCGCTCCAGGCGCGCCGAGGAGTGCTCCGGTCCCGAGCCCTCGTATCCGTGCGGCAGCAGCAGCGTCAGGCGCGAGGTCTGGCCCCACTTGGCAAGCCCCGAGACGATGAACTGGTCGACGATCACCTGCGCCGAGTTGACGAAGTCGCCGAACTGCGCCTCCCACAGCACGAACGTCTCGGGCGCCTCCTGGCTGTAGCCGTACTCGAACCCCATGCAAGCGAGCTCCGAAAGCGGGCTGTTGTGCAGCTCGAGCGGTGCCAGCGCCTCGGGCAGGCTCTGGATCGGGCAAACCGTCTGGCCCGTCTTCGCGTCGTGCAGCACCATGTGGCGCTGGCTGAACGTGCCGCGCTCGGTGTCCTGCCCGGTGAGGCGGATCGGCGTGCCCTCGGTGAGCAGCGAGGCGAATGCCAGCGCCTCGGCGTGCGCCCAGTCTATCCCGGGGGCCGGCGGGCCTGCGCTCTCGAGCGCCTCGCGGCGGCGCTCTAGCTGTTTGACGAGCTTCGGGTGGACCGTGAAGCCCTCGGGCGCGCGCAGCAGCTCCTCGCCCAGCGCACGCAGGCGCTGCGCCGGCACGGCTGTTTCCACCTCGGGGCTCGGCGAGCGGTCGAGCTCGTACTCGCCGGTCGCCTGATCGCTGGACTCGTGCTCGGCGGCCGCTGCGATCTTCGCCTTCAGGCGCTGATGCAGCAGGGTGAGTTTGTCCCACACCTCCTGCGCTTGGCCGTCGACCTCCTCCTGCGTCACCACTCCCTCGGCGACCAGGCGTGCGCCCCACAGTTCCGAGACGCGTTTCTTGGACTTGATCTTCGCGTACATCTCGGGCTGCGTGTAGGCGGGCTCGTCTGACTCGTTGTGCCCGAAGCGGCGGTAGCCGATCAGGTCGATCAGCACGTCGTGGCCGAACTCCTGGCGGAATGCGAACGCCAGGCGCACGGCGCTCATGCACGCCTGCACGTCGTCGGCGTTGACGTGCACGATCGGCACGTCGAAGCCCTTCGCCAGATCGGAGGCCCAGCGCGTGGAGCGCGCGTCGTCGGGATCGGTCGTGAAGCCGATCTGGTTGTTCGTGATGATGTGCACCGTGCCGCCGACCTTGTAGCCGTCGAGCGCCTGCAGGTTGAGCGTCTCCGAGACGACGCCCTGCGCCGGGAAGGAGGCGTCGCCGTGGATCACGATCGGCACCGCGGCGTCGGTGTCCTGGTGGGCGTGCGGACCCTGACGCGTCGTCTGCGCGGCGCGCGTGGCGCCCTCGACCACCGGATAGACGTACTCCAGGTGGCTCGGGTTCGACTCCAGGTTGACGCGGATCGACTCGCCGTCGGGCAGCTCGTAGGAGCCCTGCGTGCCGTGGTGGTACTTGACGTCGCCCGTGCCGCCCTGCGGGATCGTCGTCACCGCCTCGAGCGTCGAGGCGCCCTCGAACTCGGCGAAGATCGTGTCGTACGGGCGGCCGAGGTTGTGCGCGAGCACGTTCAGCCGCCCGCGGTGGGCCATGCCGATCACGACCTCCTTGCCGCCCTGTGCGGCTGACAGCTGGATCAGCTCGTCGAGCATCGGCACCGTCATGTCCAGGCCCTCGATCGAGAACTGGTGCTGGCCGAGATAAGCCTTGTGCATGAAGCGCTCCAGCGCGTCGACCTTCACCAGGCGCCGCAGCAGCCGCGTGCGCTCCTCGCCGTCGAGCGGCTGGCGGAAGGCTCCTGACTCGATGTGCTCGCGCAGCCACACGCGCTGGCGGTGCGAGGCGATGTGCTCGATCTCATATGCGATCGTGCCGCAGTACGTTTCGCGCAGGCGCGGCAGGG
Source organism: Solirubrobacteraceae bacterium (assembly GCA_035317495.1). Taxonomy (GTDB): domain Bacteria; phylum Actinomycetota; class Thermoleophilia; order Solirubrobacterales; family Solirubrobacteraceae; genus Palsa-744. The sequence goes on along the minus strand of DATHGU010000391.1, from coordinate 1,458 downwards.
CGTCGACCAGCGTCGCACCCGGCACGTACATGTTGAGGATCTTGGCGGGGATCTTCGCCTGGATCTCGGGCGTCAGCCCGAGCGCCCCGGGGTCCAGGCCAGGGTCTCCCTCGGGCTCGGAGTCGAGTGGGTCCAGCATGGCGGCCAGGTGGCCGTGGCTGCGAAAGCGGCTGACCAGCGTGCTGGCGGCCTGAACCGCCTGCAGCAGCTCCTCGTTGACGCTCGCCGCGACCGCGCGATCGCCGGTCGCGACCGATGCCTCGGTGGTGGCGGCGGCGGTGGCGTCGGTGGTGGGTGCGGGTGTGGCCGCGGCAGCGGTCGACGGCGGAGGCGAGCCGAGCTGCGCGCCGAGCGAGGCGAACACGCCGTCGTAGAAGCCGCGCTCGCCCTGCAGGTAGTCCTCGATGCGCGCCAGGAAGCGCCCCGACTCGGCGCCCTGGATGATGCGGTGGTCATACGTCGAGGTCATCGTCATGACCTTCTCCGCGCCGATCGTCGCGCCGACGCCGGCCAGGCCCGGCGGGAAGGCGATCGAGCCGGTCGCGACGATCGTGCCCTGACCGGTCATCAGGCGAGGGACCGAGGCGATCGTGCCGAGCCCGCCGGGGTTCGTCAGCGTGATGTTGGCGCCCGTCAGGTCGTCGGCGGTCAGAGTGTTCGTGCGCGCTTTCTCCACCAGCGCGTCGTAGGCCTCGACGAAGCGCTCGAATGGCATGCGCCCGGCATCGCGGATCACCGGCACCATCAGCGTTCGCGTGCCGTCCTTCTTCTCCACGTCGACCGCCAGGCCGAGGTTCACCTGGCCGTCCTGCACGCGGTGCGGCTTGCCGTCGACCGCTTCGAAGTGATCGGCCATCACCGGCATGTCGTCGGCGGCGCGGGCGATCGCATACGCGATCAGATGCGTGAACGAGACCTTGTGTCCGACCGCCTTCAGCTCCTTGCGCCGCTCGTCGAGCACGCTGACCGTCAGCGTGCGGAAGCTCGTCGCGGTGGGGATCGAGCGCGACTGCTCCATGTAGCGCGCGAGCGCCGCCGCACTGCCCTTCATCGGCTGTTTCTGCGGCGCAGGCGCCGTCGCGGCGGCGCCGTCGTCGGGCGCGGGGGCCGTGCGCGTGGCGCCGTTGCCCTCGGCCGCCGACAGAACGTCCGACTTGGTGATCCGCCCGGCCGGACCGCTGCCCGACACCTGCGCGAGGTTCACTCCCTCGACTGCCGCCGCGCGGGCGGCCACCGGCGATACCTTCAGATCCGCTGGAAGCGCCCCGGCGTCGGGGGCGCCCGTCGGGGCGGAGACCGTCGTGGGGACCGAAGCCGCCGTAGCGGCAGAGGCTGCCGGCGGAGCGGAGGACGTCGTGGCGCCGGCCGCGGTCGCCTGGGCGGCGTCCGCAGCGCGCGCCGCGCCGCCGTCTTCGGCGCCGACGGCGATCCGCGCGATGACCTGGCCGACCGTCACGG
>DATHGU010000390.1:0-3056 GCA_035317495.1 Solirubrobacteraceae bacterium | reverse complement strand
CGCTAGCGCGGATTCAGCCGCCTGCGCCTGGTCGAAGCGAGCGAGCGCGGCTGCCTTGACGTAGTAGGCCTGGACGGAGTCGGGATCGATGTTCAGCGAGCGATTGGCGTTCGTCAGCGCCGCGGCGCGATTCCTGTCGAGCTCCCCCTGCGCCCGCGAGCGAAAGACGTCGGCGAGCCCCTGTCGGCTGAGGCTCGCACCCGCCACGATCAGCGTCACGACGATCGCCGAGGCGCCCAGCGCGAGCGCCGGCCTGCCGCCGAGCGCGCGTCCGAGTCGTGACACCCGAACTGCATCCGGGGCCGCGGCGGGTCGCCTGCGCGGCCACACCACGACAACTGCGCCGACGAGGGCGATTGCGGATAGCCCGGGGAGCAACTGCATCCAGTCGACGCTCGCCTGCACGAGCCACGCCGTGAACGTTCCGAGCCCGCCTACCAGGAGCGCGCGAAACAGAGGGGAGCGCGATGCGCTGCGGCGCATTCGCACGGCGCCCCAGCCGACCCCCGCGATGAAGGCGACGAGCAGAAGCACGCCGACGAGGCCGAGCTCGGAGAGCGCCTGCAGCTCGAGCGAGTGCGGCTGCTCGACGTCCTCGGTCGTGGAGCGCCGTTCGAAGTACGAGCGCGCATAGTTGCCGGCCCCGACCCCGCCGAGCGGGTGCTTCCTCCATACCTCCCACGCGATGCGCCAGTAGTCGTAGCGGTTGCCGACGCCCGACAGCAGCCGGGAGCGGCTGGTGGACGGGGAGGAGGGCGTCGTGCTTTCGCCTCGTTCGCCGACGTGCACGAAGGCATGCCATTGATCGCTGGCCTCCGTCCCGATGCGATGGGCAAAGCCGGCGGACAACGCGAGCGCGAGCACAACGGGGATCACGAGCAGCCACGAGCCGACCGCTCGCAGGTGGCCGGCGCGATCGGGGCGCGAGGCCACGATCTGCCACGACGCGACGAGCACCGTCCACACGGCCCCGACCCCCAGCGCGGCCAGCAGGGCCGCCCACGCAGCGGCGTGACTGACACCGGCGGTGACAGGCCCGCCAGCCGCGTCGTGGTAGACCCGCAACAGGTCAGGCGCCGCCAGCGCGACGCCGCCGGCGATGACGAGCAGGCCATGCACGCGGCGCGCCCGACGGGGGGCGAGTGCCACGACGAGGAGCAGCGCTCCAGCGATCGCCAGAGCCGTGCCGCGCGACTGCGAGAGCAGCGCCAGGCAGGCCATCAACGTGGCCATCGCGGCGGCCGGCCCGGCCACGATCGCGCGGCGGGCCTCGGCGGCCGCCAGCCAGGGCCAGATTCCCATCGCAAACAGGCAGCCCTCGCCGTTTATGTATCCGAGTGGCGAGTTCAAGCGCCCCGCGAGAAACAGCTCTCCAGGATTCGCGCCGAGCATCCGCACGAGCACCGACAGCGCGACCGCGCTGACCCCGAGCGTGGCAACGCCGAGCAGCACCGCCGCTCGCCGCTCGTGGCTGACCAGTGCGAGCATCAGCATGAACAGGGCGCCATAGAGGAGCCAGCGGTTGCCGCTGACGACCGCGTCCTGGACGGATTCCGACCAAGCGCTCGAGGCGAGCGCCCACGCGCCGAGGCCGAGGAGGCCGGCGAGAGCGAGCGCCGCCGGCGCCGCCGGGCGGACGGGGCGCAGGACGACGGCGATCGCGCACGCGAGCGTGATCCCGAGGCCGATCGGCACCCACGTGAGGGCGTCGTAGTAGACGAAGAAGAACGGGCTGACGCCGGCGCCGAGGCCGAGCACGATCAGGCAGGCGAGCGCGCGTTTGCTCAACGACACTTTGCTTACGCCAGCCCGCTCGGAAGCGAACTCCTCGAGCTGCTGGTTGTCGAGCACGATGATCACGCCGCCGGCCGCGAGCACGTAGAGGCTCGCGCTGATCACGAGCAGCGAAGAGTTACCGCGACTGGCGAGCGCAGCGAGCACCGACATAGCCGCCTGAACGACGCCGAGGGTCAGCACAACGGCGCGCGTGCTGGGCAGGAATCTCCGCGTCCGGTGCGTCAGGTGATCGCGTCCGCCGGTCAGCACCGACACCCCTCGCCGGCGGCGCGAGACGATCACGAGGGTCGTGTCGAGCACGGGCACCGCCACGAGCAGCAACGCCACCAGCAGCGATCGCCAAGCGACCGTCGTAGTGCCGGCGGCGACCATCACGAGCACGGACACGGCGAAGCCAACCGGCATGCTGCCGCCGTCGCCGAGGAAGATCCGCGAGGGCAGCGACAGGTTGCGCGGCAGGAACCCGAGACATGCGCCGCACAGCGAGGCCGCCGCGGCCGCCAGCCAGACATCGCCGCGCACCGCCCCGATCAGCGCCGCGCCGCCCGCGACGACCAGCGCCATCGTGGCCGCCGCCCCATCCATGTTGTCGAAGAGGTTGAAGGCGTTGACGACCGCAAGGACCCAAAGGCACGTCAGCGCGAGGTCGAGCCCGCTGCCGCCGTGCAGGTTCCATCCGAGACCCGCCTGCCACACCAGCCCGCCCAGCGCCAGCTCCGCGAGCACGCGCAGGCCCGGTGCGACCGTCCTGCGATCGTCGATCGTGCCGATCACCCACAACAGCGCCGCCCCGCCGAGCAGTGGCGCCGTTTTCTCCCAGTCACCGGCGACTGCCGACGCTGCGATCGCGAAGCCCGCCATGACCGCTGCGCCGCCGAGATACGGGGTGGGTTTGAGATGGCCCTTGTAGCCGACGGGCTTGTCGTAGAACTGCAGGCGATCGGCGAGGGCGATCGCGTAGGGGGTCGCGGCGTAGACCACGACGCCGGCGACGAGGAGGCCGAGCACTATGCGCTCAGCTAGCGACAAAGCGACTCGCCTCGTCGTAAGCGCCAGTGAGACACCGGTCCCAGGCAATCAAGATGCATACGGCCAGGGCGTTCGCCGGACGGAGCTCAGCGTAGTTGGCCCCATTCATTAATACAGCCTGCCGCGACGCCCAGCGAACCGGGCTGGGTCACGGTTTGGCGGCGGCGTGCCCTCCGGCGGCATGCGCACGGCTCCCGCGTTCGAGATAAGTGCTTTGGAGCACGCTCGCA
>DATHGU010000389.1:0-2291 GCA_035317495.1 Solirubrobacteraceae bacterium | reverse complement strand
AGCGCGCGCAGGCGCTCCTCGCGCCTGCCGACGAGCACGATCGAGCAACCCGGCTCGCGCGCCAGCCGGCGCGCGGTGGCCTCGCCGATTCCGCTCGAAGCCCCCGTCACGACGAACGCGCGAGGCTGGCCTGGGTTTGCTTTCGATTGGATCACGATCTACTGCGTTCCTGGTCTCCTGCGTGCCCGTTTCGTGGCTGGCGCTGCGTGAAGCGTTCGACGGTTAGCCTTTCAGATCGGCGAGAGCATGAGTTGGCATCCCTCCAGCGGCGTTCAGGGCGCCGCACCGAGCGACCCCGCATCGACGGGTTTGGGATCGGCCGATCTAAGATCGGGGGGAGCGGCGCGGACGGCGACCAAGCGCGAGGCGCTGGAGCTGTTTCGCGGCCTGCCGCGCCGCTACGACCTGCTGTCGGCGGCGCTCAGCTTCGGCCAGGACCCGCGCTGGCGCCGCGCGCTGGTGGGCGCGCTCGCGCCGCCGCCCGGCGCGCGCGTGCTCGACGTGGCGACGGGCACGGGGATGGTCGCGGCCGAGCTGCTGGCGCGCGCAGCATCGTGCACCGTCGTCGGGCTCGACCAGAGCGCCGAGATGCTGTCCGCCGCGCGGGCGCGCTTCGCCGGCGACCAATCGGTCGGCGACGGCCCGGTCGAGGTCGGCCAACGCGTGGAGCTCGTCGAAGGCGAGGCCGAGGCGCTGCCGTTCGCGGATGCGAGCTTCGACGCGTTGACGTTCACGTACCTGCTGCGCTACGTCGACGATCCGCCGGCGACGATTCGCGAGCTGGCGCGCGTCGTGCGTCCCGGAGGGCGGATCGCCTCGCTGGAGTTCGGCGTGCCGCCGCTGCTCCCCGCGCGCGCAGCCTGGCGGATCTACACGGCGATCGGGCTGCCGACGCTGGGGCGGCTCGCCTCGCGCGAGTGGGCCGAGGTGGGGCGCTTCCTGGGGCCGAGCATCAGGGGCTTCTACGAGCGCCATCCGCTCGCGCGGATCGTCGACTACTGGCGGCAGGCCGGCCTGCAGGACGTGCGCGTCCGTCGCATGAGCCTCGGTGGGGGCGTCGTTATGTCGGCGACGAAGGCCGCCAGCGGCGCCGCTGCGACGACGCCGGCGCGCGACGCCGGTCAGGCCTGAGGCACGATGCGCGCCGCGCCCGGGCGCCCGGCGTTCTACGCGCTCGGTCGCGGTCGCCTGGGCGAACTGCTGACGCTGCTGCACCCGCCGTACACCGCGTGGCATCTCAGCTACTTCGCGCTCGGCGCGGCGGTCGCTCCGCACCTGCACGTCGATCGCCTGCTGTGGGGGCTGGCGGCCTTTGCGCTGGCCGTGGGCGTTGCGGCGCATGCGCTCGACGAGCTGCACGACCATCCGCTCGGCACGACCCTGAGCGACCGGACGCTGATCGCGATGGCCGCGCTGAGCCTGCTCGGCGCGCTGGCGATCGGCGTTGCCGGCGTGCTCAGCGTGACGGTGCTGCTGCTCCCGTTCGTCGTGCTCGGCGGGCTGTTCCTGCCGGCCTACAACCTCGAGCTGCTTGGTGGGCGCGTGCACAACGACCTGTGGTTCGCGCTCGGCTGGGGCGCGTTCCCGGCGATCACCGGCTACTTCGTCAACGCGCAGCGGATCGCGCTGCCGGGGGTGCTGATCGCCGCCGGTTGCCTGGCGATGAGCGTCGCGCAGCGTCGCCTCAGCTCGCCCGCGCGCGAGCTGCGCCGCCGCACGAGGTCGATCAGCGGGGTCCGCACGCTAGCCGACGGGCGCTCCGAGGAGCTCTCGCTGCCGGGTCTGCTCGCGCCGTTGGACGGCGCGCTCGCGTCGCTGTCGCTGGCGATCGTCGTGATCGCCTGCGCGGCCGTCGCCGCGCGCCTGTGAGCCGGCGGATCGCGCCGTGGGCCAGTGCGGTGCGGCGGCGCGCCCAGAGCACGTGCGACGCGGCGGCGCGCCTAGAGCAGGCGCGCGCCGGCGCCGGGGCGCACCTCACGCGCTCCCGCGGGCGGGCGAGCGTCGGGTACGAACAGGCCGAGCACCGAGCCGCCGAAGCCGCCGCCGACGATCCGCGCGCCGCTCGCGCCAGCTCGCAGCAACCGCTCGACGGTCGCCTCGACTGCCGGCGTCGTGACCTCGAAGCAGTCGCGCAGGCTCGCGTGCGAGGCGCTCAGCAGCGCCCCAAGCGCGGGCAGGTCGCCGCTTGCAAGCGCCTGCACAGCGGCCCTCACGCGATCGTTCTCGGCGAGCACGTGCAGCGCCCGCAGGCGCAGCGGCTCGGGCAGCCGCTGCGCCGCCGGCGCGCTGGC
>DATHGU010000388.1:0-8922 GCA_035317495.1 Solirubrobacteraceae bacterium | reverse complement strand
AGGCGCTCGCCTGGTTCCGCGGTGAGCTGGACGAGACAGGCACCACGCCAGACCCCGGACTACAGCAGTGGCTCGACGAGGGCGACATGGTCGTGGACCTGCTAGCTAGCGCCGCCCACGGTGAACTACAGCGTCCCAACGTGATAGCGATGGCCCAGTGGGAGAAGGACGGACGAAAGGCGCGCAGGGAGGCTGAGCGCCGTCAGTGGGGAGCAGGAGAACCGTTCGCCGACCTCATCGAGCCGGACCCCGCCCTGGCGGCGGTGGCGGCCCGCCGGTTCCGCGACGTCGACTACAAGAAGGCGGATTCTTAGGCCAGCACGAGGAACGGCTCCGGTTCTCACTCTGCACAACATGTCCGAGTAGCCGAACGGTTATGCTCCACGCCGATGTCCGACCTGCCCAGCGCCGCTGAGGCGTGGGACGAAGACACGGAGCGCTCTAGGCGCGGGAAGGCCGCGTGGCTCCTGTGCTGGCTCGGCCAAGCGATCGCGCGCGTGCTGGCGGTCCTCAGCGGACTCGGCACGGAGGTCGCGATCATTGTGCTGGCGATCAAAGGCACGATCAGCGTCGGCGCAGCGATCGGGCTGTCCATCGTCGGGGTGCCGATCGTGGGGACGTTGGCGTACTGGCTGGCGCTCCTGATTGGTATGCCGATGCTCAGCATCGCGAAACTGCTGGATCGCGACGCCGTGTCGGAATGGATGGACAACCAGCCGCTTGAGGACTACTAGGCCCACCCGAGCAGGCGCACCGGCTCGGGCTTGAACTGCGCGCGCTCGATGATCGGTTGGGCCTAGGTCTTTCGCGCCTCGGGCGCGATCACGATGTCCATCACCATCTGGTCGCCCCGTTGAAGGACGACATTCGCCCGCTCGTCCTCCGTGTACAAGAGTTCAGGCTGTGCAACAGCGGCGAGTGTGTCGATCAGTTCCACAACCGGAGCCTCGCGACGTTCGGCCAGCATCCGTGCGACCTGCCGAGCCGGGGCGCGCGGTAGCGCGTTTGGCGCGGGCAGTTGTGCGTCAGCGGCTAGGAAAATCTGCACCAGCTCCCAGCCCTTGTAGAAGGTTTCCATGAACGCGCCTTCGTAGGGCAGCGGACACACCGCGAGGTTCTTGCCCTCGTCCTTGTAAGGGGCATCCGTTCCGGTCTCGCTCGCTGGGACGATGCCTATTCGGAGTCCGTGCGCTCCTTCGAGCATCAAGCGGTTCGATCTGACGGATGTACCGACCCACCGATCTGAGTCGGTCTTACCGAGAAACAGATCGGCTTTCCAGACCCCGGCGATGCTGGTCGGAAGCCGTTCCCTTGCCTCGCGGCTTCTGAAGGCACGCGAGATGCCGCCGATGTGTCTGCCGAGTTTGACGGGCTGTCCCCTGACGCCCGACATGAGGACTGACTGGGTGGTGATCAGATCGGCATTCGTGTTGATCAACGACTGCGAGCCGCTCTTCTCGACGGCGAATAGGATCGAGCCTAGTTGAGCGCCGGACACGCCGCATAGCCGCGACAGCGCGGTATCCACGCGTTCCAGAACGTCACCGTCGCCCGTGAGCATGGCGTTGTGCACGGCGTACTCGAAGCAGATGCCGAGGTCCCCGTCCCCTGGGCGAACCATCCGCGGCATCATTTTGAGCTTGACGCTCTCCTTGCCGCCAACTTCGTCGGCAACGTCCGCCTTGAGACCGAAAAGCAGACCAGCCAAGATCGGTCGCACCACCGCGACGAGGGCAGAGACCTCGTCGGCAACCGGATTGCGCTGCACCTGGACGGCGACGTCCATATCCGCGAGCCTACTCGGACCGGCCGCAGGGCGATTTTTTGCCACGCTCGTCCACTGGCACCGGCCGCCAGCGGAGCCGCCACGCCCGGTCATCCGGCCGCACGCACTGGTCGCAGAGCGTGATCGTCGTCCCCCGGCCGTCGGCGATAGCTTCGACGTTCACGCGCCACAACGTCGTTCCCGCCGCAGCACACGCATCTTGCGTGCTCGTGCAGCCGGCGGGCTAATGCGGCCAGCGGATACCCAGCGATAGTCGTGCTCACTCCGCCACCGGGATCGGTGCGAACAGGGTCAGCGGGTATTTGTGCGTGGGAAAGCGCGAGCACAAGGCCGAGTGGGCGAAGATGAAGGCGGGCGCTGCGAGCGCCAAGCTGGGCGCGGCGAGCGGCAAGCGCTGAAGCACCGGGAAGGCATCGCTGAGGCCCCTCGCCAATGCAGGCGAGGGTCGCCAGCGCTGGTCGATCCCACGTTCACACGGAGTTCTTAGGTTCCTCCCAGGAAGCTGTTAGCGCCGCGATGCATATTGAGATCGGCAACCGACTGACACTGAAAGGGATGAACCACCATGACGTTCAAGGACAAGATCTCGAGCAGGCGCAGGCTCACCGCGTTCATCGCGTCCGGCACCGCGGCCGTCGCGCTTGCGTTGGGTGGCTACGGCATCGTCAGCGCAACCGCCGGCACCAGCTCAGGCGCCGCGACGACAGCCTCGCCCGCTGCGGCTGCAACAGGGCTACGCGTCCCCGGCGGCGGGGGATCCAACGCTCGGTCTGGACCGGCCGCGGGGGGATCATCGGGCACGGTCGACAGCGTTTCCAGGTCGAGCTTCACAATCTCGACTTCAGCGGGTCAGAAGGTGACCGTCAAGAAGGCGTCCTCGACGAAGTACCGCAAGGGGACAAGCTCGAGCTCGGCGAGCTCTGTCACGAAAGGCGTAAGCGTCCTCGTGCTTGGGACGACCAATGGAACGACCATCACCGCCAGCAAGGTCGTCGTGCAACCGACTGCCGGCGGCGGAGCCACAACTCCCTCGGCGGCAGGCGTGGTCCCCTTCCAGCGCGGTGCACAGTCCACGTCGAAGCAGGTCGGTCAGATCCCACCGAACTACAGTCAGGGCTCGGGTACGATCGTCAGCGGAACGGCCGCGAACAAAGCGACTGAAGCTGCGTTGGCCGCCTATCCGGGGGGCGTCGTCGACCGTGTTGTGAAGCTGAGCAACGGCGAGTACGAGGTCCACAGCATCGGCGTCAACTGGCCGCACCACATCTTCGTCAACCAGAGCTTCAAGGTCGTCGGCGCCGATTAGCGCCGGTCTCGCTAGGCTGCCGCGTCGCCGATGCGCCGCGAGCGAGGGGAGCGTCGCGCGAGAATCGCTCCCCAGTCCTCGTCCTCGATCGCTCCCGGCTGCGTCGTCTGCATGAACTCGCGCAGCAGCTGCGAGAGCCCTTCGGGGTCGTCGAGATGCGGGAAGTGCGCGGCGCCGGCGAGCGTGCGAAAGCGGCTGTGCGGGATCGCCTCGTGCGCGTTGCGCCCATGCGCGAGCGGGATCGTGTTGTCGCGCTCGCCCCACACGATCATCGTGGGCAGCGACTCGAGCAGATACAGGCGATCGGTGGCGCTCACGCGCTGCCCGTGCACGTCGATCACCGCGCGCAGCGTGTGCAGGAACGCCTGGCGCGCACCGGCGTTCTGCAGCGGCCCGAGCGCGCGGGCCGCGGCTTGAAGATATACGCCCGAGCGAACGCCCCGCTCGCGCAGGCGCGCGCCGCCCTGCGCGAGCGCGCCGAGCAGCCGCGGTCGAATCGTCAGCGAAAGCAGCGCCGAGACGCCCGGCAGCGCCGCGCTGCGCAGCGCCGGTTTGACCTCGCGCCCGAGACCGCCGCTGGAGATCAGCACGAGGCGCTCGACGCGCTGGGGGAACTGGTAGAAGAACTGCATCGCCACGCCGCCTCCGAGCGAGTGGCCGACGATCGTCGCCTGGTCGATGCCGATCGCCGCGAGCAGGTCGCGAATGCTCGCCGCGTGCGCACCGAGCGAGTAGTCCCCCCGCGGCGCGGCCGAATCGCCGTGGCCGATCAGGTCCGGCGCGATCACTGTGTACTCGCTCGCCAGGTCGGACGCCACCGCGCGCCAGTGGCTCGAGGAGTTGAGCATTCCGTGGATCAGCACGATCGGCGGCCCGCTCCCCGCGACGCGGTAGATCACGCGACGCCCGTGCAACTCGATCTGCCACTCGTCGAACTGCGCCGGGAGCGAGGCCACGGGCGTGGGGCTGGCGGCTCCTCGCGCTCGATCGTCGCGATCGGCTCTGCCCTTGCTAGGTCTCAGAGCGGCACCTCGCGCCCCACCCTACCAAGGCGCGATCTCGCACTTGGTTGACTCAATCGCGCGGCGACCAGATCTCGTCGAACGCGTCCTGGTCGTGGGGAACGACCCAGCACTCGGCGATCGTGCCGGCGACGATGCGAAAGATCCCGACCGTTCCCCAGGAAAGGGTCTTCCCCCCGCGATGCACCTGGCCGCCGGCGAGAATCACCGAGCGCTGATCGTCTGCAAGCACGCCGCGCACGTCGATCCGGAAGGTCGAGTTGGCGAGCTCGCGTCTGCGCGCGAACAGGCGCAAGACCTCGACGCGGCCTCGGTGGTGCCCGGCGATCGCGCTGTCACCGGGCACGTGCCACACGACATCCTCGGCGAGCAGTGCGCGAACGGACTCCTGATCGCCCCCGGCGTAGAACCGATTCTGTCGTTCGTGGAAGTCGCGGATCAGCGCCGCGTCAGGGTGGGGATCGTCCACCCGGCCACAGTACCTCTCCTCGTGGCGGGCGAGGATTCCCGCGCGGCCCGCCGGAGGAGAACCCGTCCTCAGGCCGTCAGCCAGCGCTTGGGGTTCTCCACGAAGATCGTCTGAAACGACGCGTCGTCCATCGCGCCGTGCTCGCGCAGCCATGGCACGACCTCTTCGAAGACCAGCGTCATCGACCACTTGCGGATCGCCCCTTGGCTCTCGAACACGTCGGCAGCCTCGCGCGGGAACCAGTCGATCGTCGCGCAGAAGTCCTGCGAGATCATCAGGTGCTCGGCGTGCCCGCGGCGCAGCAGCTCGGCGGCGGTCGCGTTGCGCTTGTCGATCGGCAGGTACATCTCCAGGCCGTAGCGATCGAGGCCCACGTAGACGCCCCTGTCGATCAGTCCCTCGATGTACTCGACGTCGTCGGTGTCGCCGCAATGGGCGATCTGCACCTTGGCCGGGTGGACGCCCTCCTCCTCGAAGATCTCGACCTGCCGCGGACCCGTCGCTACAGCGGGCATCGAGTGGGCCATGATCGGGGCGCCCGTCTGCAGGCTCGCCCGAGCGATCGCGCGATGGATCTTCTCGACGTTCTCGGTCACGCCGGCGGCGTCGGCCGCGCACTTCAGGAAGGCAGCCCTGATCTCGGTCCCTTGGATGCCGATTTCTATGTCCTCGACGAAGTGGTCGGCCATCATGTCGACGTCACGGTTCTCGAAGTAGTGGGGAAGGTAGTCGTAGCTGTAGATCCCCGTGCACGCGACGATCTGCACGCCCGTCTCATCGGCGACGCGCTTCATGAAGCGAACGTCGCGCCCACCGAACATCGCCGTCGGGTCGACGATCGTCCGCACGCCCTCGTGCTTGGCTGCCTGCACTGCCACCAGCGCGGCATCGAACTCGAGCTGCTCGTCGTAGCGGACCGGCCACTCGACCGCGACGGCCTCGTCGCGGAAGCGCACGTGCTCGTGCGCGAGCACGACGCCCAGCTCGTCCTCCTCGACGGCGCCCTGCACGGTCTGCACCTGTGACATTCGCGATTCTCCTCGTTTTCGTGCTAGCGGAGCGGATCGCCCCAGTCGGTCTCGTCGCGCAACTGCGCCTTGAGCACCTTGCCGCCCGGGTTGCGCGGCAGTGGCTCGCTGAGCACGGCGACGTACTGCGGAACCTTGAAGTCCGCGAGGCGCTCGCGAACGTAGCCGAGCACGGCGGCGACGTCGAGCTCGGCCCCCGCGGCGGGCACGATCGCAGCGCCGACCTTCTCGCCCATCATCTCGTCTGGCACGCCGACGGCCGCCGCCTCGCCCACGCCGGGGGCCGACGCGAGCGCGTTCTCGACCTCGATCGAGTACACGTTCTCGCCGCCGCGGTTGATCATGTCCTTCTTGCGATCGACGATGTAGAGCAGCCCATCGTCGTCGATGCGCGCCAGGTCGCCGGTGTGCAGCCAGCCCTCGACGAACGTCTCCGCGCTCGCCTCGGGCTGGTTCCAGTAGCCCTGCACGACGTTCGGCCCGCGCACGAGCAGCTCGCCGACGCCCGTCTCTCCGTCGGGTGAATCGAGCGCCAGATCGACGACGGGCATCGCGAAGCCCACCGAGTCCGCATGCTCGGCGGCCTCCTCGTGCGGCAGGAAGGAGGTCAGCGAGGAGGTCTCGGTCAGACCGAAGCCATTGCCCACCCGCGCATTCGGGAAGGCCTCTTGGATGGAGTGGACGAGGCTCTCGGCGATCGGCGCGCCGCCGTAGGAGACCCAGCGCACGCGGCTGACGTCGAGCTCCCCGAAGCGCGGGTGGCGCATCACCGCGTGGTAGATCGCAGGCACGGACACCAGCTGGTTGACGCCATGGGCGCCGACGGCCTCGAAGAAGCCGTCGATGTCGAGCGGGCTCGACAGGATCTCCACGCGCGCTCCCCACTCGAGCGCCGGCAGCAGCTGGCTGTTGCAGCCGGTCACGTGGAATAGGGGCACCGACACCAGCGTCGACATCCCCGGCAGCTCGGAGCGCTCGACCGAGAGGACGCGGAAGCAGTTCTCGCTGTTCGTCGTGAAGTTGGCGTGCGAGGTCATCGCGCCCTTGGGAAAGCCGGTCGTCCCGCTCGTGTAGAAGATTGCGGCGAGGTCCTCGGGGCGGAGGTCCTCGACCGCGACGGGCTTGCCATCGGGCAGCGGCGCGCCGGGCGAGAAGCTGAACGCGGCGCCGGAGTCCTCCACCACGTACGCGACCTCATCCTCGGTGAAGCGGGTGTTGACCGGCACGACAACCGCGCCGAGCAGCTGCGCGCCGAAGAACGCGAGCACCCAGTCGATCCCATTTGCGAGCCGGATCGCGACGCGGTCCCCCCGCTCGATGCCCGCCTCGCGCAGTCCGCCGGCCACCCGCGCGGCGCCCTCCCACAGCTCGCCATAGCTCAGCGAGCGTCCCCCCACCTCGACGATCGCGATCGCGGCGCCGTCGCGCTCGACGCTCGCCCGCAGCAGGTGCACGAGCGAGGCCGGCCGCTCGCCGTAGCGCGCGAGGCCGTCCTCGCCCCGCTCGATGCCACTCTCGTCGAACGGGTTGCGCCCGCGCGCCGCCGGGCTCACCATGCTGACGCTCCTCTCCCCGCCGCTCATGACACCGGCCAGCTTACGCAGATTCGGCGAGTGGTCGAATCGCCCGCACAGGGTTCGCCAGCGTGCCGAGACCCTCGACCTCGACCTCCACCGTGTCGCCGTCGCGCAGGAAGCGGCCCTGAGACGCGCCCACCCCGGCCGGCGTGCCCGTGGCGATCACGTCGCCCGGCAGCAGCGTCATCGTGCGCGAAAGCCAGGCGATCACCTCGGCAACGCCGAAGATCTGGTCGGCGGTCGTCCCCCGCTGGAGCGTCTCTCCGTTGACGCGCGTGCCCAACGCGAGCGACTGCAGGTCGCCGATCTCATCGAGCGTCACGATCGCCGGTCCACAAGGGGCAAACGAGTCGATCGCCTTGCCGCTCGTCCAGAGCGGATTCTGAAACTGCAGGTCGCGCGCGGTGACGTCGTTGAAGGGCATCGCGCCGGCTCGAGAAGCCCCTCGGCGTCGAGCGCGCAGAGCAGGCCGCGCACCGAGTCGACCGGCGCGCCCACCTCGCGCGCCGGGACGATCTGATCGCCGAGCTGCATGCCAGCGTGCGGCCCCGAGCCGTCGTCGAAGGTCAAGAGGCGCACGTGCCGCGAGCCTATCGTGGGCCATCGATGCGAGCTGGGAAGATGGCCCAGATGCTCTTCCAGGAGCGCCAGCGCGCGGAGTCCTTCGGGGCCGTCGCAGAGCTCTACGATCGCGTGCGTCCCTCCTACCCGAGCGCGCTCGTGGACGAGCTCGTGCGCGAGCGGCCGCGACGCGTCCTGGACATCGGTTGCGGGACCGGGATCGCCGGGGTGCTGCTGGAAGCACGCAGCTGTGAGGTGCTCGGCGTCGAGGTGGACGAGCGGATGGCCAGGCTCGCCCGCGCGCGCGGCCGGCAGGTGGAGACCGCGTCGTTCGAGCGGTGGGACGGGAGGGGGCGATCCTTCGAGCTGGCGATCTCGGCGCAGGCATGGCACTGGATCGACCCGCTGGCCGGCGCGCACAAGGCGGCCACAGTGCTCGGAGAGGGATCTCGCATCGGCGTGTTCTGGAACTTCGGCAACCCGCCCTCACACGTTTCCGAGCTGTTCGCGCCGATCTACGCGCGTCTGGCGCCAGGCGTGGAGGGCTACTCGGTGCTGCTCGGAAACCACGACGCGCGAGCGGAGGCGACCGTCGCGGGCCTCGCGGCATGCCAACGATTCACCCCCGCGGAGGTGAGCAAGTTCCGCTGGAGTCGCCGCCAGGCGACCGCCGAGTGGCTCGAGACCCTGCAGACCCACAGCGACCACCAGGCGCTCCCGCCACGGCAGCGCAAGCGGCTGCTGGCGGCGATCGGCGAAGCCGTCGACTCGCTCGGCGGCTCCTTCGAGATGTCCTATGAGGCGGTGCTCGTCAGCGCGCGTCGATGCTAGGCGACGCATTGCTCGCCGGAACGTCCCAGGCGCTCGAACCTCAGGGGGACAGACGCGTCAGCGACCAGCCGCCGTCGTCGCGCTCGTACAGCTGGCGGTCGTGCATCCGATCGGCGCCCTGCGACCAGAACTCGACTGCCTCGGGGCTCACCCGAAGTGCGCCCCAGTCGGGTGGACAGGCGGGCGGCGCCTCCATGGCGTTCATCAGATGTGCATGGCGTGCGCGCAGCCGCCCGAGGTCCTCGATCGGCTCGCCCTGACGCGAGACGATCGTCTGCATCTGATGGGACGGCTCACGCTCGGCGAAAAGCTCCTCGCCGAGCGCGCGCTCGGCGATCGCCG
>DATHGU010000387.1:0-6358 GCA_035317495.1 Solirubrobacteraceae bacterium | reverse complement strand
GCGAGCTCGTCGAGCTCGGAGCGCGGGATCTCCCACTGGTCGGCGATCATCTCGGCGCCGAGGCCCTGGCCGACGATGTTGTGCTTGGCCATCAGCTCCGGCGTGAACGCGTAGCCGAAGTCCTCCTGTGTCTTCATGCCGGCGGCAAACGGCAGATGGCCCATGTGCTCGACGCCCGAGCCGATCATCGCGTCGTGCACGCCCGCCGCGATCAGCGCCGCCGAGAAGTTCACGGCCTGCTGGGCCGAGCCGCACTGGCGGTCGATCGTCGTTCCGGGCGTCTCGATCGGCAGGCCCTCCTGCAGCCACGCGTTGCGCGCGATGTTGAAGCCCTGCTCGCCGAACTGCTGCACGCAGCCGGCAACGACGTCCTCGACCTCGGCCGGATCGATGCCCGAGCGGGCGATGACCTCTGAGTAGGTCGTCCCCAGGAGCGTGTTGGGATGGGTGTCCTTGTAGTAGCCCTTCTCCTTGTGCCCGCGTCCGATCGGCGTGCGCACAGCCTCGACGATCACGACCTCACGGCCCTCTGGTTGCCTCATTTTGGGAATCCTCCTACGGAGTGTTGCGCGGCGTTTATTTAGAGGAACGCGGGGCGCACCCGAACGGTCGGGACGCTTCTGGAAAGATGCCCGGCCCCTACAGCACATACTCTACCGCGGTCACGCTGTCCAGCGATTGACTGGTCAGTCAACCACCGGCCCCGGGGAGAGTCGCCCGCCGTGAACGAGCCGATCAGCGCAGAGGAGAAACGCCTCGCGATAGCCGGAAGCGGCGCGATCGCGTGCGGCTTGGCGGCGACCGCCGCACACCACGGGCCGGTGCTGCTGCTGGCCCGCTCCACGAGCTCGGCCGGCCGGGCGCGCAAGGCCGTCGAGAAGACCCTCGCTCGCCTGGGCGCCGAGGTCGATCCGGCGCACGTGCAGGTCGTGACCGACCCGCGGGAGTTGGTCGCGGCGACGTTCGTCGTTGAGGCCGTGGTCGAGGATCACGACGTGAAGGCCGGCCTGCTCGCGGAACTCAACGAGATCCTCGACGCGCGCGCGATCCTCGCCAGCACCACCTCCTCGCTGTCGATCGAGCGGCTCGCGCTGGCCAGCGGCCGGCCCGAGCGGTTTCTCGGCCTGCACGTGTTCAACCCCGTGACCAAGATGAAGCTCGTCGAGCTGATCTTCCCGCGCGCGGCCAGCGCCGAGACGCGCCGGCGGGCGCTCGCGCTGTGCGAGGCGTTCGAGAAGACGCCCGTCGAGGTGCCCGACGTGCCGGGCTTCGTCGTCAACCGCCTGCTTTTCCCGTACCTCTTCAGCGCGGTCCTGCTGCTGGAAGAGACAGGCATGGACCCGCGCGACGTCGACACCTGCATGCGCCTCGGCGCGGGGCATCCGATGGGCCCACTGGCGCTGCTCGATCTGGTGGGGCTCGACGTCAGCAAGGCGATCGGCGAGACGATCGGCGCGGCGATCCCCACGCGCATCGAGCAGCTGATCGTCGAAGGCGCGCTCGGGCGCAAGAGCGGACGCGGTTTTCTCACCTATTGAGGTACTCCCCCAGCCTTCGTGAGAATTCACTCAAACTACTTTTAGCTGGCGTTCATCAACATCGCGATACTGCTGTTAGCGACATCACGTCGCAATGCACACCCGCCTCCTCCCAGTGCACACGATCCGGTCCGCTCCCCCCGCGGGCCGGACGTGTTTAACGGGTCGATCGGGCCGCCCCGCGCGGGCCGGCCCGGTCGGGGGCGGGCCTCAGCTCTGCTCGCCCTCGCCGAGGCTGTCGCTCGCCTGCACCGGCCGGCGCTCGCGGATCCGTACGGCCTCTATGCGGTTGTCGCGGACCGACTCGACGCGAATCGAGAAGCCGTTCGCCGGTACCGTGTCGCCGCGCCTCGGCAGGCGACCGAGCTCGGCGAACACGTAGCCGCCGATCGAGTTGTAGGCGTCGCTGTCGACCGGCAGGTGCAAGCCGTAGTCGGCCAGGTCGGTGATCGCGACGTGCCCGCGCACGAACCAGTCCCCGTTGGCGAGGCGGCGTATCTCTCCGGCCGCCGGATCGGTCTCATCCGCGATCTCGCCGACGACCTCCTCGATGATGTCCTCGACCGTCACGATGCCCACCACGCGGCCGTACTCGTCGACCACGACCGCCATCGACGTGCGCTCGCGCTGCAGTTCGGCCAGCAGGTCATCCAGCGGCTTGGTCTCGGGCACGATCGGTGCGTCGTGCACGAGCGGAGCGATCGGAGATTGTGGGCCCTCCTGCATCAGCTGCTGTATCAGCGTGCTCGCGTGCACGATTCCGCGCACGCGATCGCGGTCGTCGCCCTCCGTCACGACCAAGCGGGTATGGCCGCTTGACACGCACAGCTGCAGCGCCGCCTGGACGTCCTGCGAGACGTCGATCGTGACGACCGCCGGGATCGGCGTCATCACCTGGCGCGCCTCCTGTTCGTGAAGGTGGAAGACGCCCGTCAGCATGCCCGCCTCGCCCGGCTCGATGTGCCCGCCCGCGTGCGACTCGGCGATCAGCCGCTTGAGCTCGTCCGGCGAGCCGCCGCGCCGCTCCTCGCTCATGTCGACCCCCAGCAGCCGCAGGATGCGATCGGCGACGGCCGTCAGCGCGACGATCAGCGGATGAAACAGCATGCTGAACGCCTGCAGCGGGGCCGCCACGCGGCGAGCGACGGCCTCGGCCCGATCGATCGCGTAGAACTTCGGCACCATCTCGCCGGCCACGAGCTGGGCGCAGGAGATGATCACGAACGCCACGATCGCCGAGATCGCGACTGCCGCGCCGTGCGCGAGGGCCGAGCCCAGCGCGTCCTTGAAGACGTTCGCGAGCGCGGGCTCGCCGAGCGCCCCGATCCCGATCGACGCCAGGGTGACGCCGATCTGCACGGCGGAGATGTACTCGTTGATGTTCGTCAACTGCGCGAGCGCCAGTTTCGCCCCTTTCGCGCCTTCGTCGCGCAGCTGCTCGAGAACCGTGCGACGCGAGCGCACGAGCGCGTACTCGGCGATCACGAAGAACGCGTTGATCCCGACCAGCGCGGCCGCGAAGATGATCTTCAGCGCGTTCACGCCGCGACTTGCACCCGTGGGGCGCGGTGACGCCCGGCGCGTGGGCGCCGCCCGGGACGGGGACGCATGATGCCCGTCAGGGCCGCGTTACTTCGGGGAAGTTCTTCGTCGTCGTTCATCGGTTGCCGACGCGCCTAAGGTAGCAAGGCGCAGAGTCGGAAGCGGATCGGCGCCGGGCGGCTCAGAGCAGGGCATCGATCTGCGAGGCGAGCGCGAAGTCGGAGTCCGTCAGGCCGCCCTGCGAATGCGTGGAGAGCGTCAGGCGGACGCGCTTCCAGCCGTGCACGAGGATGTCGGGATGGTGGTTGGCGGCCTCGGCCGTCTCGGCCACGCGATTGACGAAGGCGATCGCGCCGGCGAAGTCCGCGAACGTGAGATCGCGCACGATCGTCGCGTCCTCGCGGCGCCAATCGCCACCCGCCAGGTGCTTCTCGATCTGCGCGTCGCTGAGCAGTGCCATCGCCGTGCCGAGCATAGCGAGCTGCCGCCGCGGGGCGCGCGGCGCGGGCGTCAGTGCGCTCGCCCGGCTGCCGTTGTTCGTAGAGTCTGATCGTGCGAATCGTCAGCCTCGTTCCCCACGCCACCGAGCTGCTGTTCGCGCTCGGCCTGGGGCCCGACGTGGTGGGGGTCACGCACGAGTGCGACTACCCGCCGCAGGCGCCGAAACGCCCGCGGGTGACGCGCGACGTGCTGCCGGCCGGCCTGAGCGCGCGCGCGATCGACGCCGCGGTGCGCGAGCGCACGCTCGAGGGGCAGGCGATCTACGAGCTCGACCGCCGGGCCCTCGAGAGGCTCGCGCCCGACCTGATCGTCACGCAGCAGCTCTGCCCGGTCTGCGCCGTCTCCTACGAGGAGGTCGCCGAGCTCGCGCAGAAGCTGCCCTCTCGCCCCCGCGTGCTCGCGCTTGACCCAAAGACGCTCGGCGAGACGCTCGGCGACGTGCGCACGGTCGCCGAGGCGACGGACCGCCGCGAGGCCGGCATAGGGCTCGTGCGCGACGCAGCCAGCCGCATCGACCGGGTCAAGCTGGCCGTCCGTGCACAGCCGCGCGTGCGCGTCGCAGCGCTCGAGTGGCTCGATCCGGTGTATGTGGCGGGCCATTGGACGCCGCAGATGATCGAGCTGGCGGGCGGCGAGGACGTGCTCGGCCTGCCCGGCGAACGCTCGGAGGTGGTGAGCTGGGACGCCGTCGCGGGCGCACGGCCGCAGGTCGTCGTCGTGATGCCGTGCGGCTACGACGCTCCCCGCGCCGGCGAGGAGGCGCGCACGCACCTGCGCGAGCTCGCAGGGCTGGGCGCCGAACGGATCGTGGCCGTCGATGCGTCCGCGTACTTCTCCCGCCCCGGCCCCCGCCTGATCGACGGGATCGAGCTGCTCGGGCACATCCTGCATCCGCAGCGCCTCCCGGACCTTCCCGCGGACGCCCACGCGCTGGCCGTCGAGCCGGCGCCGGTGAGCTGACGCGCACCTGTCAGCTGACGCGTCCCCGCGCAGCGGTCCGCCGACGCTCAGGCGAAGCCCGAACCGGAGACGCCCGCGACAGCGATCGCGCCGGCGACGGAGATCGCCGCGAGGGCCACGCACGCCAGCAGGCCGAGCGCCTTGAACCGATCACCGGCAGCTCGCAGCGCAAGGCCGGCGAGCGCACCACCGATCAGCCCCCCCACATGCGCCCCGACGGAGATGTTCGCGATGCTGAAGCTGAGGATCAGGTTGATGAGGATCAGCCCGCCGATGCCCGACTCCATGACGCTCAGCCGCCGCGCGCGAAGCTCGACGACCATCGCCCCCATCAGCCCGAAGACAGCTCCGGAGGCGCCCAGGCTCGGCGCGGCGGTGGCGAGCAGCGCGCCGAAGGAGCCGGCAAGCAGGGCGGTGACGTAGACGGCGGCGAACCTCACCGAGCCGATCGCCGGCTCCAGCATCACGCCGAGCAGGTAGAGCAGGTACATGTTGAAGCCGATGTGCAGGAAGTTCTCGTGCAGGAAGCCGGCGCTGACCAGTCGCCAGTACTCGTGGCTCACCGAGACGTCGAAACGGTCGAGCACGCCTTCTTCGATGACCTTGCCGTGAATGCCGCTGCCGAACAGCGAGAACTGCCCCTGCTCGGTCAGAAAGGCGACCACGTTGATCGCGATCAGCGCATACGTGACACGCGGAACGGCAGCCATATCGCGCAGGCGCATCACTTTCGTGGCCTGTTTGGAGCACTCCGGACAGCGCATGCCGACCGGCGTGGTCGTCATGCAGTCGGGACAGATCGGGCGACCGCAGTTGGAGCATGAAACCCCCGTCTCGCGCGAGGGGTGGCGATAGCAGGTGGCCATGTCCTGCAGAGAGCCTAGCTTGGCGCAGGCGCCCTTCGGTCGCCACCGGTCAGCTCGCCGCCGCGTGATCAGCGGTCCAGCAGCCTGCGCGTCTCCCGCCCGAGATCTTTGAGCGTACGCTCGGCCGCCGAACGGTCGAACGCCGGCCAGCGCGTCCTCAGCGGCCCCGCCGAGTGCTGCGCGCGCCGACGGGCGCGCAGCAGCACGAGCGCCGCGCCCGCCGCGCTGCCGGCGACGATCGCCGCCGCCGGACGCACCCAGTTGCGCGGGTCGCGCATCGCCGAGAGCTCCCACGCCTCCAGCTCGTCCGCCGCCAGCTCGGTGATCGTCGTCAGCGTTCCCTCGAGGCGCTCGACGAGATCCGCCGGCGGCTCGACCGGCGTGAGCGCTTCGCGCAGCAGGCTCTCCAGGTTGGGCAGCGCCTCACTCATCGGCAGCCTCCTGGCGCGGGTCGCCGACGAGCTCCTCGAGCTGTTTGATCGCGCGATGGATGAGCACCTTGGTGGCGCCGTCGGAGCGCTGCATGGCCCGCGCGATCTCGCGGTTGTCCATGCCGAGCGCGAAACGCATGATCAGCGCCTCGCGCCGGTCGTCGGGCAGCTGCTGCACCCCCTCGAGCACGCGGCTGAGCTCGTCTCGCCCCTCGACGAGCTGCTCGGTCGTGTGCAGCGCCGTCAGCTCGCTCGTCTCGTCGATCGGCGAGGCCGGCTTGCGCGAGCGGTCGCGATACAGGTTGGCGGCCAGGTTGTGCGCGATGCGGATCAGCCACGGGCGCAGCGGTCGACCGTTGGACTCCAGCTGAGCGCGCTCGAAATGGCGATAGGCCTGCAGGAACGTCTGCTCGGTCAGGTCCTCGGCGTCGTGGTGGTCGCCGACGCGGTAGTACGCATAGCTGTAGACATCCCGCAGATGCGCGCGGTAGAGGTCGGAGAACTCCGCGTCGAGCTGGGC
>DATHGU010000386.1:0-5511 GCA_035317495.1 Solirubrobacteraceae bacterium | reverse complement strand
GAACAACCCGGCGGCCAGCGCCGCGCCGGTGCCGCCCGCGCAAACGAGCGCCTGCGCCCGGTCGCCCGCGACCGCCCGCGCGGCCTGCACGATCGACGCGTCCGGATAGGCGCGCACGGCGCTCGCCGGATCGCGGTTCTTGGCGATCGACACCGGGGCGTCTACGACCTCGACGCCCGGGCGCGGCCCGCCGAGCTCGCCGGCGGGGCCGAACAGGATCACCCGCGCGCCTTGCTCGGCGGCGATCGCCGCGCCGGCGGCTACCTCGGCGGGGCCGAGATCGGCGCCGTTGCAGTCGACCGCGACGACCGCAACGTCGGGATCGGACGGACGGGCGGGCGAGGAGGAGGACGAAGCCCCTGACGCCACTGCCCGTTACTCGTCGTGCTCGTGCTCGTGATCGTGGCTGTGCGCGAGCGGCGCCACGACCTCGCGGCCGGCGTAGAAGCCGCACACCGGGCATACCCGGTGTGGCCTGCGGGGGCTGTGGCACTGCGGGCACGCGTTCAGCGCGGGCGTGCCGATCTTGTGCTGCGCGCGCCGCTTGGCGGTGCGGCTGTGGGACTGCTTTTTCTTGGGGACCGCCATCGGGTGCAGAAGGCTACCAGCCCGCCGGCCGCCTACTCGTGCCTCAGCTCGCGCAGCTTGGCCCAGCGCGGATCGGGCGTGCTGTCGTGCTGATGCTCGGGGCCGGCGTCGTTGAGGTCGGCCGCACACACCGGACAGAGCCCCGCGCAGTCCTCGCGGCACAGCACCTTGACGGGCGCCGCGAGCGCGAACGCGTCGCGCGCCCAGGCCGCCAGGTCGAGCCTCTCGTCGGTGACGTAAGGGCTTTCGAGCTCCTCGCCTTCGCCGGGCCTGTCGACCTCGCGCGCCTCGACGTCCACGACCGGCTGCGCGTCCTTCAGGCAGCGCATGCAGGGGCCCGTGAGGGCGGCGCTGAAGCGCAGGCGCAGCGCGTAGCCGCCTCCCAGCATGCGCGAGACCTCGAGCTCGACCGGCACGCTGGCCGATCTCCGATCGGTGGGCTCGGCCGCATATCGCTCGCTGCCGAACATGAGCGGCTCGATCGGCAACTCGAGCGCCAGCCGCCGGCCCTCGCCGGCCGTCAGCCGCATGCGCTCGAGATCGAAGTCGTGTGCCTGGGGCGCCATGCCTCTCAGGCTAGCGTCCGGCCGCGCGCCGGCCAGCAGCTCAGCCGGAGCTCTCCAGGTCGCGCTTGAGCACCTTGCCGGTTGCGTTGCGCGGAAGCTCCGAGAGGAAAACGACCTCGCGCGGCACCTTGAACCGGGCGAGGTTCGCCTTCACGTAATCCTTCACCGCCGCCTCGCTCAGCTTCGTGCCGTTGCGGGCGACGACGAATGCCTTCAGGCGCTGGCCGAACTGCTCGTCGGGGACGCCCACGACGGCCGCCTCCTCGATTCCGGCGTGATTGGAGAGCAGGTCCTCGACCTCCCGCGGGAAGACGTTCTCGCCGCCGCTCACGATCATCTCATCGTCGCGCCCATCGACGAACAGGCGCCCCTGCGAGTCGAAATGGCCGACGTCGCCGGTGCTCATCAGCCCCTGCACGATCTCCTTACCGCCGCCGCCGGTGTAGCCATCGAACATCATCTCGTTGGCGACGAAGATCCGCCCGCTCTTGCCGCGCGCGACCTCCCGCCCGTCGGCGTCGAGCAGCTTCACGATCGTGCCCATCGGCGCGTGTCCGGCGGTCCCCGGCGCGGCGCGCAGGTCGGCGGGGGTGGCGATCGTCGCCCACGCCACCTCGGTCGAGCCGTAGAGGTTGTAGAGGATCTCGCCGAACACGTCCATCGCACGCGTCGCCAGCCCACCCGGCAGCGCCGATCCGCTGACGGCGATCACGCGCAGGCAGCTGGTGTCGTAGCGCGCGAGCGTCTGCGGCGAGAGCTCGAGGATCCGCTGCAGCATCACCGGCACGACCGCCAGGGCGCTCGCGCGCTGCTGGGAGACGGCGCGCAGCGTCTCCTCCGGGTCGAACTTGCGACGCAACACGAGCGTCGAGGACAGCGCCAGGCCGAGCGTGAAGTGCGCGAAGCCCCACGAGTGGAACACGGGCGCGGCGATCATCGTCGTCTCGCGCGCCTTCAACGGGATCTTCGAGAACAGCGCGGCCGCCGGCTCGAGCGTGTCGGGCTGCTTGCGCGCCGCGCCCTTTGGTGCGCCCGTCGTGCCGGAGGTGAGGATCACCACGCGACCCTTCTCCGCCGGCGCGCGTAGGTCGGCGTGCGAGCCGGAGGAGATCAGCTGCTCGAGCGTCGGATCGGCCGGGCCCGATCCCGGCTCGCACCATGCGACGAAGCGCTTTCGGCCGGCGCTCCCCTGCTCCACCAGCTCAGCGAACTCCTCGTCGTAGATGACCGCCACCGGGTCTTCGCGTTGCAGCACGTCGGTGATCTGCGGGCCCGCGAACGCCGTGTTGAGGTACAGCGCCCCGGCGCCCAGCTTCGAGCAGGCGACGGTCGCCTCGACGAACCCCCGGTGGTTGCGACACATGATCGCCACGCCGTCCTGCTCGCGGATCCCGGCCTCGCGCAGCTTGTTGGCCAGCGCGTTCGTGCGCCGGTGGACCTCGCCGAAGCTCAGCGTGCCGCGGTCATCGACGACCGCCGCACGATCGGGAAAGCGGATCGCCCCGCCGGTGTACGCCGCCGCCGACGTCGGCCCCCAGCGCCGCAGCGCGGCGAGCGAGCGCAGCGCCTTGTCCGGACGCTCGGCCTGCACCATCCCGGTGCCCAGCAGCGTCCTCGCCACCTGGAGCTTGTAGATGACCTCCTGCGCGTTCATCGCAAGCTGACCCTACCCAAAGACCCGCCGATGGAAGCGATCGAAGATCGTCCCGCGCCCCGCCGGCGGCGTCCTAGCCCACTTCGGCCGGTTCGTCCTTGCCCTGCAGCCGCTCTCGCCCGCGTTGCACAGCGGCGATGAACTTCGAAAGGTTGACCTCGAGCGTGTTGAGGATCTCGTCGGCGTAGTCCTCGGCTCCGAGGCGGATCTCGCGCTCGCGGGCGCGGGCGTCCTCGACGATGTCCTCAGCGGCGCGCTCGGCCTGCTTGGTGACCTCCTCCTCGCCGACCAGTCGCTCCTGGCGCTCGCGCGCGTCCTTGATGATGCGCTCGGCCTCCTTCTTGGCCTCCGCGAGCATCTCCTGGCGCTCCTTGACGATCCAGCGAGCCTGCTTGATCTCCTCGGGGATGGTCGCGCGCATCTGATCGAGGATGTCGTAGATCTCCTCCTTGTCGACGCGCACCTGATCAGTCAGCGGCACGGGCTTGGCGTTGTGCACCAAGTCGTCGAGCTTGTCTATGAGTACGAGGACGTCCATGTGAGGCCTAACGATGCGTGGTATGCGGCCCAACTGGGCCCCGGATGAAGTTACAGATCACGTGTCACGTCCCATTTCGTCAGCGCTTGAGCTCTTCCTGCAAGCGCTTGGCGACCTCGTCGGGGACGAGGTCGTCGATTCGCCCGCCGAACGTGGCGAGCTCCTTGACGCCGCTGGATGAGAGAAAACTGTACAGCGGGCTCGCCATCAGGTACACGGACTCTATCTCGGGATCCTGGCGACGGTTGAGCTGGTTCATCTCCAACTCGTACTCGAAGTCCGAGATCGCCCGCAGTCCCTTGACGATCGCCTTCGCCCCGACGCGCCGCGCAAACTCCACCACGAGCGTCGAGAAGGGCTCCGCGCGAACGCGATCCAGGTCTGCGATCGCGTGCTCGATGAAGCTCATCCGCTCGTCGATCCCGAACAGCGCCTGGTTCTTGCGCACCGAGCGGTTGACGACCGCGACGACCACTTCGTCATAGAGGTGCGCCGCACGGCGGATCACGTCGAGGTGGCCATTGGTGATCGGGTCATAGGAGCCCGGACAGACGGCTATTGACTTCTCGGATGGGGTCATGGATGCCGGTGGATTCTGATCGAAGTGTCGCCGTAGCGCCGCTCTCGCTCGAGCTCCAGCTCCAGCTCCAGTCGCAGCGGCGCCCGACGATCGCTCTCGACGACTACGCGCGCCGCCGGTGCAAGCAGCGACGGAAGCACCGTCGAGAGCCCTGGGCCCCAGTCATGCGCCTGATCGTAGGGGGGGTCGATGAAGATCAGATCGTATGTCTCTTTGTGCCCCCGTGCGCTCCGGAGCGCCGCGAGCGCCTCTCCTCGGCGCACACGCGCCCGCCCCGGACCGATGCCGAGCGAGTCGAGGTTGGCCCTCAACGTGCGCACCACGCGCGCGTCGCGCTCGACGAACACGGCGCCGGCGGCGCCTCGCGAGAGCGCCTCGATGCCGAGCGCGCCGCTGCCCGCGAACAGGTCGAGCACGCGCGCACCCTCCACTTCGCCGAGCATCGCGAACAGCGCCTCGCGCACGCGGTCGGAGGTCGGCCGTGTCACTCGCCCGCTCGGCGCTCGCAGGCGCCTGCCACCCAGCTCACCGGCGATCACCCGCACGCACCCACGGTAACGCGACAGGACCGCCGCGGCCAGCGCCGCCGGCGCCCTCGCCGCGCGCGTCAGGCGGGGATCGGCTCGAGCGCGGCGGCGCCGAACTCGCGCTGCAGCACGTCGCCGAGCAGCGCGTGCTCGGGCATGCTCAGCTGCGCATCGCGGGCGACGATCGCCTCGCCCCACGCACGCGCGCGCTCGAGCAGCTGGGCGTCGGCCGGCAGCTCGGCCACGTTGAACTGCCGCAGGCCGGACTGGCGCGTGCCGACGAGCTCGCCCTCGCTGCGCAGCTCGAGGTCGATCTCGGCCAGGCGGAAGCCATCGGAATGCTCGGCCAGCGCGCGTAGCCGCGGCGAGCCGGGCGGGCCCATCAACAGGCAGCTCGCGCGGTGCTCGCCCCGTCCGATACGCCCGCGCAGCTGGTGCAGTTGCGAGATGCCGAAGCGCTCGGCGTTCTCCACGAGCATGACCGTCGCGTTGGCGACGTCGATCCCCACCTCGATGACCGTCGTGGCGACCAGCACATCGGCCTCGCCCGACGCGAACGCCGCCATCGCCTCCTGCTTCTCGCGCGGGCGCATGCCGCCGTGCAGCAAGACCAGCCGATAGCCGTGCAGCTCGCCCTTGCGCAGGCGCTCGAGCTCGGCGCTCGCCGCGCGTAGGTCGCCGATCCCGCCTTTGGCCGCGGGCGGCTGCTCGGGCGCGGCCGGTTCCTCGTCGATCAGCGGGCACACCACGTAGGCCTGCCGGCCGGCCTGCAGGTGCCGGCGCAGCTCGTCATACGCCCGTGAGCGCGCGCGCTCGCCGGCCACGATGCGCGTCTCGATCGGCTGGCGCCCGCGCGGCAGCTCGCGCAGGATGCTCGTGTCCAGGTCGCCGTAGCCGGCCAGCGCGAGCGTGCGCGGAATCGGCGTGGCGGTCATGTGCAGCGTGTGCGGCGTCCCCTTCGCGTGCAGCGCCGCACGCTGGCGCACGCCGAAGCGATGCTGCTCGTCGACGATGGCCACCGCCAGCGATGCGAACGCGACATCGGGCTCGATCAAGGC
>DATHGU010000385.1:0-9619 GCA_035317495.1 Solirubrobacteraceae bacterium | reverse complement strand
GGTCGTGCAGGAGACGCTGCACTTCGACCCCGCCTCCGGCGCGATCACCTCGCTGCGCTCGAAGGAGGAGGCGCACGACTACCGCTACTTCCCCGAGCCCGACCTGGTGCCGGTGGCGATCGACGATGCGATGCGCGCCGCCGCACAGGCGGCGATGTCCGAGCTGCCCGCCGACCGCGCTGCGCGCTTCGAGCGCGAGCTCGAGCTGAGCGCCGACAGCGCGCAGCTGCTTGCGTATCGCGGCGAGCTCGGCGACTTCTTCGAGGCGGCGCTCGCCGCGCATGCCGATCCGCCGGCGCCGGCGCAGGCGCTCGCCAACTGGATCGCCGGCGAGCTCGTGGCGCGGCTGGGCGACGGCGAGGATCCGGCCGACTCGCGCGTGCAGGCGTCGGCGCTGGCGGCGCTCGTCGGGCTCGTCTCCTCCAAGCGTGTGAGCGTCGGCGCGGGGAGGCAGGTGCTCGACAGGCTGATCGCCGAGGGCGGCGAGGACCCGGCGGCGATCGTCGAGGCGGAGGGGCTCGCGGCGATCGGCGGCGAGGATCAGCTGGGCGCGATCGTCGCGGCCGCGCTGCAGGCCAACCCCGACGCGGCGGAGCGCGTGCGGGGCGGCAACGAGAAGGCGATCGGCCCGATCATCGGGGCGGTCATGCGCGAGACGAAGGGCCGCGCCGACGGCGCGGAGGTCACGAGGCTGGTGCACGCGCAGCTCGGGATCTGAGCGCGAGGCCGCATCTGCGCCTGACACTCCGAACTGTCGCCGGGCTGACATTTAGGACTGCGGGCCAAAGGCCGGTGCGAGCGGGTGCGGCCGGACGGGGTCTCGCGGTTCCCCGTCCGGCCGCAAGACCGCGGCCGCCATTTGGGCCAAACCCGTCAAGCGGTCCGTACGGCCGAAATACCGGGTACCCTGGAGTCATGAACGAAACCTCCTCACGATCGATCGGCCGCACGGTCCTTGCCGGTCTGATCCTGCTGGTCGGCGCATGGGTGCTGCTGCACTTCGTGATCGGCATCGTCACGGCGATTGCGAGCGTGCTCGTCGTCGTGCTGGCGATCGCTGCGGTTGTGTGGGCCGTGCGCGCACTGCTGTAGGCGCCGCGCCGATGGCCTACGTGATCATCGCCGTCTGCTTCGGCCTGGCGGGCGGGTTCGTGGGCAAGCTGAAGGGCAGCTCGTTCGTGCTGTGGTTCCTGATCTCCGGGCTCGTGCCGTTCTTCGGCCTGCTGGCCGCGATCGCGTATCGCTTCGAGCGCGACGAACTGCGCCGCGCGTGCCCCAACTGCGGTCGCGTGACGATGGCCTACGACGCGCTGTGCACGCGTTGCGGCGCCGAGCTGGATTATCCCGAGCGCGTGATCGCGCCGGAGTCCTGGGAGCGCACGCCGGCCGGCTCCTGAGCCGCCGCGACTCCGGTGGAGCGGCCCCCGGCGGACGCCGGCGGGCCTCGCTGGAGCACGCGCCGGCTAAGGGTCGCCTAACTTCACTTTGGCGGCCCTAAGCCGATTCGTGGCCTAGTGTGTCGGGCGCGGACATGAGCACGCACACCGAGACAGCCCCGAAGCCGGCCCCCTCGAAGGACTCGTTGATCGCGCGGCTGATCCACCGCGCGGGCTTCGCCGACGAGCCCGAATTCATCCTGCGCGTGGTGCAGCCCGCGCTGGTCGGGCTGATCGACGGCACCGTGTCCTCGCTCGCGCCGATATTCGCCGCGGCGCTCGCCTCGAGCTCCCACACGGCTCTGCTCGTCGGTTTCTCGACCGCGCTGGGCGCGGGCGTGAGCATGGGCTGGTCGGAGGCGCTGTCGGACACCGGCGAGCAGACCGGTCGCGGCTCGGCGGTCGTGCGCGGCGCGATCACCGGGGGGATGACGGCGCTCGGCGGCCTGTTTCACACGCTGCCGTTCCTGATCTCGAACGTCAACAGGGCGCTGGTCGTCGCGGGGATCGTGGTCGCCGTCGAGTTGTTCGTGATTGCCTGGGTGCGCAACCGCTTCCTGGATGTCTCGATGCGCTCCTCGTTGCTCGTCGTGACGGTCGGCGGGGTCATCGTGCTGGCGATCGGCGTTGGCATCGGCTCTTCCTGATTTTTTTATGGGCCGGCCTGGCGGCCGGCTGGATAGGGTCGCGCGGGCCTGCACGATCGCTCTCAACTCTCCGGAGGGGCCCGAAAAACCCACTGGTACACTGGCTTTTTGCCACTTCGAGCCGATGGAAAGGAGGTCGATGAGATGCGTGCGGTCGATGCCGTGATGGAATGCCTGAAGGCGGAGGGCGTGGACGTCGTCTTCGGCCTCCCGGGCGGTGCCAACCTGCCGACATACGACGCTTTCGTGAACGGCGGCATCCGCCACATACTCGTGCGCCACGAGGCCGGCGGCGGGCACGCCGCCGAGGGTTACGCCAAGGCGACCGGCAAGGTCGGCGTAGCCTTCGCGACGAGCGGGCCCGGCGCGACGAACCTGATCACGCCGATCTGCGACGCGCTGATGGACTCGGTGCCGGTCGTCTTCATCACCGGCCAGGTGCGTACCGAACTGCTCGGGACGGACGGCTTTCAGGAGGCCGACACGATCGGCATCACGATGCCGGTCGTCAAGCACTCGTTCATGATCCAGAACCCGCAGGAGATCCCGCGGGCGATCCACGAGGCCTTCCACATCGCGCGCACGGGGCGCCCCGGCCCTGTGCTGGTCGACATCCCCCAGGACCTATCCCGGGCGGAGATCGACTACGAGCCGGTCACCGACGTGCGCCTTCCGGGCTACCAGCCGCGCGTCGAGGGCAACCAGAAGCAGATCCGCCAGGCGGCCAAGGCGCTGGCGGCCGCGCAGCGCCCGGTCATCTATGCAGGCGGAGGTGTCGTGAACGCGAACGCCTCGGCGGAGCTGGTCGAGTTCGCCACATGCGACCGCTTCCCGGTCACGTGCACGCTGATGGGCCTCGGCGGGTTCCCGGCGCCGCACGCGCAGTGGCTGGGAATGCTGGGAATGCACGGCACGCGCGCGGCGAACTACGCGATGGACGAGGCCGACCTGATCTGCGCGGTCGGCGCGCGCTTCGACGATCGCATCACGGGCAAGCTGTCCGAGTTCGCGCCGCGCGCGAAGTTCATCCACATCGACGTGGACCCTGCGGAGATCTCCAAGAACGTGCCGGCGCACATCCCGATCGTCGGCGACGCCAGGCACGTGCTCGCCAAGCTGCTGATCGAGTACCGCGCGATCGGGCCGGACCCGGAGCGCCTGGCGGCCTGGTGGAGTCGCATCGAGGGCTGGCGCGAGAAGTACCCGCTCGCCTACGAGGACAGCGTCGACACGGAGATCAAGCCGCAGTACATGATCCAGGCGCTGCACGAGGCGACCGGCGGCGAGGCGATCGTCACGAGCGACGTCGGCCAGCATCAGATGTGGGCCGCGCAGTACTACGACTTCCCCGAGCCGCGACGCTGGATCAACTCCGGCGGGCTGGGCACGATGGGCTTCGGCCTGCCGGCGGCGATGGGCGCCGCGGTGGGCTGCCCCGACCAGCTCGTGTGCTGCATCGCCGGCGACGGCTCGGTGCAGATGAACGCGCAGGAGCTGGCGACGTGCGCCCAGGAGCAGATACCGATCAAGGTGTTCATCATGAACAACGGCTACCTCGGGATGGTGCGGCAGTGGCAGGAGCTGTTCTGGGATGGCAAATACAGCCACGTGGACACCGGCGACTTCCCCGACTGGGTCAAGCTGGCCGAGGCCTACGGCGCGACCGGCATGCGCTTCGAGGACAAGACGACGCTCGTGCAGGACTTCAAGCGGGCGATCGAGACCCCGGGGCCGGTGCTCGTCGACGTCCGCGTGACGCGCGAGGAGAACACCTACCCGATGATCCCCGCCGGGCAAGCCGCCCGCGAGATGGTTGGGTGACTCTGATGGGCGAACCAGGGACGAAGGAGCCGCTCAGCCTCGAGGAGCTGGAAGCGTCGACGAACATGCGCACGGGCCGCAAGCACGTGCTGTCGATCCTGGTGGAAAACAAGTCCGGCGTGCTCACGCGGATCGCCGGCCTGTTCGCCAGGCGCGGCTTCAACATCGACACGCTGACCGTCGGACCGACCGACGACGAGCTCATCTCGCGCGTGACGCTGACGGTCGACGGCGCGCTGCATCCGATCGACCAGGTGACCAAGCAGTTGCACAAGCTGGTCAACGTGCTGAAGATCCGCGACCTCGAGCCGGCCGACACGGTCGCGCGCGAGCTCGCGCTGTTCAAGGTCTCCGCCGACGGAGTGCAGCGCGGCGAGCTGATGCAGATCGCGGAGATCTTTCGCGGCAAGGTCGTCGACGTGACCAAGCGCGCCGTGATCGTCGAGATCACCGGCACGACGGACAAGATCGAGGCGTTCGAGTCGATGGTGCGCCCGTTTGGCCTGATCGAGATGATGCGCACGGGCGAGATCGCGATCTCGCGGGGGCGCAGCGAGACCTAGCGGGTGCGCGAGATCGGCTCACGCTCGCTGGACGATCGCGACCGGGTCGCTGCCGACCGATCGGTGGGCCGGAGCGGCCGGGCCGCTGGCGGATCTTCGATCGGTGGGCCGCCGTCGCTCGCCACGCGCCCGTTCGAGCTCGCAGTCGCCGAGGAGCAGCGTCTCGCCGCGCGCCTGAAGGTGGCGGTGGAGCGCGCGCGGCACAGCGGGGCGCAGACGCTCGCCACGATCTCGCTCGCGCTGCCCGAGGGGGTCGACCCGGCGGCGGTCGTGTGCGCCTCGCGCCGTACGGACGAGCAGTGGTTCGCATTCGAGCAGCCCGATCGCGGCCGCGCCGCGTTGGCCGGGCTGGGCGAGGTCGTCCGCCTGGAGGCCACCGGCCGTGAGCGCTTCGCGAGCGTCGCCGAGCGCTGGAGGGGGTTGTCGGCGAACGCCGTCGGCGACGGCGCCGCGGGGTCCGGCGGGGGGGAGGGGGTCGATGTGCTCGAAGGTGGCGGTCCGGTCGCGGTTGGCGGCTTCGCGTTCGCCGACGAGGGAGGCGCGGCCCCGCACTGGACGGGCTTCGCGCCGGCCTCGCTGATCGTCCCGGAGGTCACGCTCAGCCGCCGCGAGCGTGATGGGAGCAGCGCAGTCCGCCTTACGCTCGCCGCGCTCGTCTCGCCAGATGACCTGCCCGAGGAGCTGCTCGCGCGCCTGCGCGCGCGACTGGCGGGGCTGCGCGAGCGGTCGCTGCCGATGCTGGACCCGTCGCCCGCCGGGCGCTTTCAGGTGGCCAGCGCGATGCCGCCAGAGCACTTCGAGGCGGCGGTCGCGCGCGCTACCGAGCTGATCGCGGCCAGCCGGCTGGAGAAGATCGTGCTGGCGCGCGAAGTGCAGGTGCACGCGCCCCGCGCGTACGACCCGGCGGCGGTCTTCGGCGTGCTGCGCGAGGAGTTCCCCTCCTGCTTCGTGTTCTGCGTGGGCCGCGGCGAGGCGACGCTGGTGGCGGCCAGCCCCGAGCTGCTCGTGCGCCGCGAGGGCCAGCGCGTGAGCGCGCTGGCACTGGCAGGCTCGACGCGCCGCAGCGCCGACCCGGCCGTCGACGACCATCTCGGCGAGCAGCTGTTACGCGATGCGAGCTACCGCGAGGAGCACGCGATCGTCGCCCGGCGGATCGAGCGCATGCTGCGCCCGCACGCCGTGTGGGTGGCCGCCGCGCCCGAGCCGACGCTCGCCCGGATCGCCAACATCCAGCACCTCGCGACGCCGATCCGCGCGCAGCTGGCGGCGCCGATGGATGCGCTGGCGCTGGCCGGCCTGATGCACCCCACGCCGGCCGTCGGCGGCGAGCCGCTCGATCGCGCGGCGCCGCTGATCCCGGCGCTCGAGGGCCTCGACCGCGGCTGGTATGCGGGCCCGGTCGGCTGGACCGACGCGACCGGCGACGGCGAGTTCTGCGTCGCGCTGCGCTGCGCGCTGCTGCGCGGCTCCGTCGCCCGCTGTTACGCCGGCAACGGCATCGTGCGCGAGTCCGACCCGAGCGCCGAGCTGGCGGAGACGGAGATCAAGCTGGCCGCGTTGCTGCCACTGCTAGCGGGCTGAGCGCAACGAGGCTCAGGAGGTGAGCGCGGCCGAGACGGCTTTCCACACGCGGCGGTGCAGGTCGACGTTCGCCTCGCGCGTGCCGCGCACTTCGACGATGCTCGAGTTCTCGCGCGCCAGCGCCCGCTCGAGCGCCGCGCGAAGGCCGGGTACGTCCTCGACGCGCTCGTGTGAGAGGCAATACAGGCTGGCCGCGGCGCTGAAGTCCAGTCCGGTCGGTGTGGCGATGTGGCGCGTGTAGATGTCGTCGGCGAGCTGCGCGAAAGGCTCCGGTTCGCGTGCGACGGCGGCGTCCGCGACGGGCAGGAAGTCGAAGATGCCCCCGCCTTCGTTGTCGAGCAGCACGATCGTCAGCTTCAGGCCCAGGCGTCGCGCGGCGAGCAATCCGCCGAGGTCGTGGGCGAGCGCCACGTCGCCGATCAACAGCACGACCGGGCCGGCGCCGCCAAGCGGGTTGACGTCCTCGACGGGGCAGTCCGCCGCGGCGGCCGCGCCGAATGCGCTCGAGACGATCCCGTCGATCCCGTTGGCGCCGCGGTTGCACAGGACGCGCGGCGGGTCGGCGCGGATCGGCCAGAACGTCTCTATGTCGCGCACCGGCATCGAGGAGGCCACGAACAGCGTCGCCGCCTCTGGCAGCAGCAGGCCCAGCTCGGCGGCGACCGCGGGCTCCGAGAGGCCGTCCTCCGCGAGCACGCCGAGGATCGCCTCCGCGGCGAGCTCGTCGCCGCGGCGCCAGCGCGCGAGCCACGACTCGTCCGCCGGCGCCGCCGCTGCGGCCAGCTCGCCGAGCGCCGAGGCGGGCTCGAGCGCGAACGAGTCCGACAGGACCGACGCGGGATCCTGCCAGGCGCCCTCCGCGTCGAGCGCGACCTGACGAATGCCTTGCAGCCCGGCGAGCCAGGCGCGCAGCGGCTTGGAGACCGGCAGGTCGCCGACCCGCAGCACGAGATCGGGATCGAGCGCGGTCGTGAAGGTCTCGTCTCGCAGCAGCACGTCGTAGTGCGCGACGGCCGCCGCGCCGCGGCGCGCGCCCGATAGGGGGTCGGCGAGCAGCGGCCAACCGACCGCCGACGCGAACGCCGCCGCGGCCTCGCCGAGCGATTGGCCGCTGTCGCCAAGCGACTCGCGCCAAGAGCTCACGTGGCGCTCGTCGCGTCCGGCCACGACGACCCCCCGCCTCGCTGCGCTTACGATCGCGTGCAGGGAGCCGTCGCCGGCTGCGTCGGCTCGCGCCGCTGCGTCGGCTCGGGCCGCTGCGTCGGCTCCGTCCGCTGCGTCGGCTCCGCCAGCTGCGTCGGCACCGGGGAGGCGGCCGGCCGCGAGCGGTGACCGGCGGACGTACGGCGCACCGTCGGGCCGCGCGGTCGAATCGTGGGGGAGCGGCTCGTCGGTGACCAGCGGCTCGCGCAATGGGAAGTTCAGGTGCACGACGCCTGGGCGGCCCTCGAGCGCGGTGGCGTAGGCGCGGCAGGCGAGCGTGCGTATCCAGCGCAGGCGCTCGGGGCTCGCCTCGTGCGTGCCGACCTCGAAGAACCACTTGGCCGTGTGGCCGAACAGCTTCAGCTGGTCGATCGTCTGTCCTGCGCCGGTCTCGCGCAGCTCCGGCGGCCGGTCGGCGGTCAGCAGCAGCAGCGGAACGCGCGCCTCGTGCGCCTCGATCGCCGCGGGCAGCAGCTCGGCGGCGGCCGTTCCGGACGTGCACGCGACGGCGACGGGCACCCCCGTCGCCTTGGCCAGCCCCAGCGCGAAGAAGCCCGCGCAGCGCTCGTCCACGTGCGAGTAGCAGCGCAGGCGCGACTCGCGCGCCAGCGTCAGCACGAGCGGCGCCGAGCGAGAGCCCGGTGAGGTACAGGCGGCGCGCATGCCGCTGCGCACGAGCTCGTCGACGAACGCCCGCAGCAGGAGATAGGTGTCGGTGGCGGCGGTCACGGGATTAGGATGGCAACGTGCCGGAGAGCTTGGTTCTGTTGCACGGCTTCGGCGGCACCCGGCACGCGTGGGACCGGGTGGTGGCGCAGCTGCGCCCGGAAAGCTACCTGCCGCTGGCGCTCGACCTGCCCGGGCACGGCGACGCCGCCGGGCCCCGGGGGCCGATCACGTTCGATTCGTGCATCGCCGAGGTGCTCGCTCGGAGTCCCGCGCGCTTCGCGCTCGGCGGCTACTCGCTCGGCGGGCGCATCGCGCTGCACATCGCGCTGGCCGCACCCGAGCGGGTCATGCGGCTGGTGCTCGTGTCGAGCAGCGCGGGGATCGAGGACCCCGACGAGCGCGCGCAGCGGCGAGCGGCCGATCGGCGACTGGCGGACGATCTCGAACGGATTCCATTCGAGCAGTTCATCGAGCGCTGGCGCACGCAGGCGCTGTTCGCCGACGAGCCGCCGGAGGTCGGCGCGCTCGCGCGCGAGGATCAGCGGCGCAACCGCCCCGACGCGCTCGCCAGCGTCCTGCGCGCGCTCGGGACGGGGGAGATGCCGCCGCTCTGGGATCGGTTGGGCGAGCTGGAGATGCCCGTGACGGTCGTCGTCGGCGAGCGCGACCTCAAGTTCCGGGCGTTTGGGCAGCGCATGGTGGGCCTAACTCCGGACGCACGATTGGTCGTCATCTCGGGCGGACACGGCTTGCCGCTGGAGAGCCCAATCGAGCTGGCCCGCGTGCTAGACTAAGTCCATGACTAAGTCCGTTGGGGTTCACGAGGCAAAGACTCATCTCTCGCGGCTATTGGAGGACGTCGCGGCCGGCGAGGAGGTCGTGATCACGCGTCGCGGCGAAGAGGTCGCGACCCTGGTGCCGGTACGCCGCCCAACGGCTCGCCAATTTGGCACAGACCGTGGTCGGTTCGTCGTTCCGGAGGACTTCGACGAGCCCCTGCCCGACGAGGTTCTTGACACCTTCGAGCGGTGAGGATCCTTCTCGACACACGTGTATTTCTCTCGCTGCACACGGATCCCGAACGCCTCGGCGAGCACCTGACGCTTCTCGAAGACCAACGGAGCGAGTTGCTCGTCTCGGCGGCCAGTTCGTGGGAGATCGCCATCAAGTACGCGCTCGGCCGGCTGGCCCTGCCAGAGCCTCCCGAGCGCTATGTACCGGAGCGCCTGCGGCTGATGGGCGCCAAGCCTCTTGCGATCGAGCACACGCATGCGCTCGCCGTTGCGGGACTCCCCCGGCTGCACCGTGACCCCTTCGACCGACTGCTCGTTGCACAGGCTGGACTGCTCAACGTGCCGATCCTCACCGCCGACCCCGCGATCGTGCAGTACCCGGTGGAGATACTGCGGGTCTCCTAGAGCGGATCGACGCCCAGGCCGGCGCCGGTCGGCACGGCGATCCGCCCTTCGCGCGCGGGCAGCGGGTTATCGAGATCCTCGAACATCCCGAGCGTCGCAAGGCCGCAGTGCGGGACGGGGCCGCGCGAGGCGAGCGCGGCGGCGGCGTGGACCGCCGCGGCCACGCCCAGCGGGCCGTCGAGCGTCGAGGCGACGTAGGCCTCCGCGCCGGACGCGCGCACGAGCGTGGCCGCGGCGAGCAGGCCGGAGATGCCGCCGCAGCGAGAGATCTTCAGACACAC
>DATHGU010000384.1:0-7094 GCA_035317495.1 Solirubrobacteraceae bacterium | reverse complement strand
TTGCTCGTGCTCCTCCGGCGGTGCTTGCCGAGGGCCCCAGACATGCAAAGCTGGGCAAACCTGCATAAACGTCCGCGATCACGCTAGCGTATCGACAGAACATCTGTCAACTGGGGGTTTCCCATAACTGCCCTGTCGCGTGTAGCAGCGAATTAGGGTGCCGCCTGAATACTGGTTTGACGAGCTTGATCCTGATACCCAGGCGTCCGATGCGCCGTTCGTCGACGCGATCAGGGCCGTAGCCGAGCGGCTCGACAGAATCCCCGCCTGATTCCGAGTTGTGGCTGTAGGTGAGCGGTGCAGTTGGGCGATCGCCCTGGCTGTCTCGTGGTCCGACGACCATCTGGATAAAGCGCCCACAGCAATATCCTGTGGTGGATGCCCGGCCTGATCGTGATGAAGTTCGGCGGCACCTCGGTGGCCGACGCCGAGCGCATCAAGCGCGCGGCGCGGCGAATCGTCGACAAGCGCAACCTCGGCCACCGCGTCGTGGCCGTTGTGTCGGCGCGCGGCAAGACGACCGATGAGCTGATCGCGATGGCCGAGGAGGTCTCCGAGGTGCCCGATCCGCGCGAGATGGACATGCTGCTGTCGACCGGCGAGCGGATCTCCTGCGCGCTGTGCGCGATGGCGATCAACGACCTCGGCCACCGCGCGATCTCGCTGACGGGCTCGCAAGCGGGCATCGTGACCGACGAGTCGCACACCAAGGCGCGCATCATCGACGTGCGCGCCGACCGCATCAAGGAGGCGCTGGAGGAGGACAGCGTCGTGCTCGTGGCCGGCTTTCAGGGCGTCTCGGGCACCGCGCGCAACGTCACGACGCTCGGCCGCGGCGGCTCGGACACGACAGCGGTGGCTGTCGCGGCGGCGCTCGGGGCGGAGGTCTGCGAGATTTACACGGACGTCTCCGGCGTCTACACGGCCGACCCGCGAATCGTGCCCGGCGCGCGCAAGCTCGCCACGATCTCCTTCGAGGAGATGCTCGAGATGGCCGCGTCGGGGGCGGGCGTGCTGCAGCTGCGCTCGGTCGAGTACGCGCGCAACCACGGCGTGCGAATCCACTGCCGCTCATCGTTCGAGGACGCGCCCGGTACCGTTGTGCTGGCAGAAGGGGAAACGATGGAGCAGCCGCTGATCACAGCCGTCACGCATTCGACAGCCGAGGCTCGGGTGACGCTCGTCGGCGTGCCGGACGAGCCCGGCGCCGCCGCGCGCATCTTCGAGGCGCTCGCCGAGGTGAGCGTGAACGTCGACATGATCGTGCAGAACGAGCCGGCCTCGGGCGGCGGGCAGGCGGAGATCTCCTTCACCGTGCCGCGCGAGGACCTGCGCGCCGCGCGCGCCGCGCTCGAGCCGCTGGCGGGCAAGTCCTTTCGGGAGCTTTACGCGCACGAGGAGATGGGCAAGGTCTCGATCGTCGGCGCCGGCATGCGCTCGCACCCGGGCGTCGCCGCAAAGGTGTTCGGAGTGCTCGCGCACGAGGGCGTGAACATCGACATGATCTCGACCTCGCCGATCAAGATCTCCTGCGTGATCGACCGCGATCGCGTGGAGCACGCCGTGCAGGCCCTGCACAGCGCCTTCGAGCTGTCCGGCCCGGGCACGCTCGGCGAGGAGGAGCCGTTCAAGGCCCGCCAGACGCTCTAGCGCAAAGCTGCGCATAGGCGCTCAGAGAAGTCAAAAAGCGCGCAAGTTGCGCAAAAAAGGCGAGCAAATGTGCAAAACTGCACATGGTTCCCGGTGACGGTGATGACCCCTTGCGCAGCGTAAAACGACCACGCCGCTACGTCGCCAAGCACTGGCTTGTGCTGTTTGCGCCGTTGTTCGGCTACAACTACTCACGCGACGCCTATGTGCTGCGCGTAGTCGGACGGTATGTCGGTCCCGTGCTGCGCCCCGATCGCCGCACGGGCCGCGCGCTGCCCGTCGAGGGCGCCGATCGCCGCCGTCGCACGAGCATGGCCTAGATCCGCCGGCGCGACGGCGACGGCGACGGAGGTGGCCGGCGAGCGACGGGGCCACGGTGTCACGGCTCGGCGAGCGCTGATTTTCGGCTCAAAGCCCTGGTGTGACAGCCGCTGGGCACGCCCGCACGGCAGCTATTACCCACCGGTCTATCTGTCCAGTGTCCTTGAAATTGAAGCACTGGCGCCATAAGACCCCCCTTCTCCGCGCACGCTGTCGTTCGGGGGCGACGCGGGACCACCCGGTCACGGGATGTCTAGTCAAGGAGCTGACATGGATCGAGTCATTCGGTCTCACGCCAAGGATGGAGCGTCACTAAGTGTCGGGGTCGTCGGACTCGGCTACTGGGGTCCAAACCTGCTTCGCGGCCTCATGGAGGTGCCGGGCGTCGACGTACGGTACGTCTGCGATCTGGACGGAGACCGCCTGTCCGCCTTCGCGCGGCGCTATCCCGGCGCCACGCCGACCGACCGCTACGAGGACCTGCTCGCCGACCCGCAGCTCGACGCGATCGTGATCGCCACGCCGGTCTTCACGCACTTCGAGTTGGCGGGCGCCGCACTGCGAGCCGACAAGCACGCGTTCGTCGAGAAGCCCTTCGCGCCCTCGACGGCCCAGGCCGATGAGCTGATCGCGCTGGCAAGCGATCGGGACCTGCGCCTGATGTGCGGCCAGACGTTCCTCTACAGCCCGCCCGTGCGTGCGGTCAAGCGGCTGATCGACACGAACGAGCTGGGCGAGATCTTCTTCATCTCCTCCAGTCGCGTCAACCTCGGCCTTCACCAGCGCGACGTGAGCGTGATCTGGGACCTGGGTCCTCACGACTTCTCGATCCTGCTGCACTGGCTCGAGGAGATGCCGGAGTCGATCACGGCGATCGGACGCGATTCGATCGTGCCGGGCATCCAGGACGTCGCCTTCATGAGCTTGCAATTCCCATCGGGGATCGTCGCGAACGTCGAGCTGAGCTGGCTCGCGCCGAGCAAGCTGCGCCGGACGGCGATCGTCGGCAGCAACAAGATGGTCGTCTACGAGGACGGCACCGCCGAGCCCGTGCGGGTGTTCGACAGGGGCGTCGTGTACCGAGACCCCGAGACGTTCGGCGAGTACCAGCTCTCCTATCGCAGCGGAGACATCCTCTCGCCACTGATCCCGAACACCGAGCCGCTCGTCACCGAGCTCGCCGAGTTCGTACGCCTGATTCGAACGGGGGAGACCTCGGGGGATCTCGAGCTCGCTCGCCAGGTCGTGACGCTGGTCGAGGCAGCCCAGTCTTCGCTCGATGCCGGAGGCGTCCCGGTTGCGGTCTCCGATATCGCCGCCGCGGCGACTCCAGTCCCGGCCTAGCGCTCCCAGCTCGCGTGCAGATGACCCCCCGACAGAGTGCCGATGGCTAGCCGCACCCTGAGCCATGCGCGCCGCGATGCGCGACGCGGCGCCTCCGATCGCCCGGTCGGTCAGCGGCCGCCGCAAGCGGCGAC
Source organism: Solirubrobacteraceae bacterium (assembly GCA_035317495.1). Taxonomy (GTDB): domain Bacteria; phylum Actinomycetota; class Thermoleophilia; order Solirubrobacterales; family Solirubrobacteraceae; genus Palsa-744. The sequence continues at coordinate 3,645 of DATHGU010000384.1, read as the reverse complement.
GGGCGGCCGGGGGCGACCCGTGCCGTTCGTTGGGCTCGCTCGCCAGCACGCGACGCTCGGCGACGAGCTGCGTGAGGCGTTCGAGCGCGTCGTCGGCTCGGACGGGTTCATCCTCGGTCCCGAGGTCGAGGGCTTCGAGCGCGAGTTCGCCGACTACTGTGCGGCGCGCGAGTGCGTCGGCGTGGCGTCGGGCACGGCCGCGCTCGCGCTCGCCCTGACCGCCGCCGGGATCGGGCGCGGTGACGAGGTCGTGGTACCGGCGCACACGTTCATCGCGTCTGCGCTGGGCGTGCTCCACGCGGGGGCGACGCCGGTCTTCTGCGACGTGCAGCGCGACACGGGGCTGATCGATCCGCGTCGGCTCGACGCCGTGCGCGGCCCGCGCACGGCAGCGGTGATCGCCGTCCACCTGTACGGCCAGGCCTGCGACATGGACGCGGTCAACGCGCTGGCGCGGCGGCACGGCCTGTTCGTGCTCGAGGACGCGGCGCAGGCGCACGGCGCGCGTTGCGATGGTAGGCCCGTCGGCTCGCTCGGCGACGCGGCGGCGTTCTCCTTCTATCCCAGCAAGAACCTCGGCGCGCTCGGCGACGGGGGAGCGGTCTGCACGAGCGACTCGGCCTTGGCGGAGCGCGTCAGGCAGCTGCGCGATCTCGGCCAGCGGCGCAAGGGAGAGCACGTCGTGATCGGCTACAACGCGCGCCTGGACGGGCTGCAGGCGGCGCTGCTGCGCGTCAAGCTTCCGCACCTCGACGGCTGGAACGCCGCGCGGCGCGCGCACGCCGCGCGACTGTGCGCGGGCCTCCCGCCAGAGCTGGTCGCGCTCGGCGAGCGCGCGCAGACCCCGTGCGTCTACCACCTGTTTCCGGTCCGCCATGCGACACGCGACCGGCTCGCGGAGCTGCTGCGCGCCGACGGCGTGAGCGTCGGGGCGCACTACACCCCGGCGGTGCACCGACATCCCGCCCTGGCGGGACTGCCCGCCGGCGCGCGCCCGGTCGCGCTGCCGGAGGCCGAGGCATGGGCGCGCGAGGAGCTCTCGCTGCCGATGTTCGCCGAGCTCCAAGGCACGGAGATCGAGCGGACGGTCGCGGCCTGCGCGGCCGCGTGCGAGAGGCTGGGGACGGCCTCGGGGGGCGGGGCGGATGGCTGATCGCGCTTCGCTCACAGACGCTCGAGCGGCATCGCTCGAGCCGCGGTCTGACTCGCTGCGGGGGCTCGAGGCCGGCCAGCCGGCGGATGAAACGCTCGTCGCGCGCTCATACGGCAGGCGGGACTGGTTCCTGCGAAGGCTGCTCGCGCTCAGCGACGTCGGATGGCTGGCGGCCGCGATGCTCCTGGCGACGGCGCTGGCCGGCGGAACGCCGGCGCATCCGTGGACGCACTTCCTGCTCTTCGGCCTCCTGACGTTGCCCTGGTGGGTCGTGCTGTTCAAGATGTACGGGCTGTACGAGCGGGACGCGAAGCGCCTCAGCCACACGACGCTCGACGACCTGCCCTCGCTGTTTCACGCCCTGCTGCTCGGGTGCCTGCTGCTGTGGTGCGACTTCGTCGTCTTCGCGCCGGCCAGGCTCTCGTCGGAGACGATCCTCGAGTTCGGGGGCACCGCGCTCGTGCTCGTGCTCGCCGGCCGCCGCATGGCGCGCCTCGTCTTCCTGCGCCTCATCTCCCCCGAGCGCGTGCTGCTGATCGGCACCGGCGACGCCAGCGGAGCACTGATCGAGAAGATGCGCGCCAAGGCGAGCCTGCGGCTGAAGCCGATCGGCGTGCTCAGCTGCGATCGCGGTGCGCCCGACACGGCCGCCCTGCCGCTGATCGGCTGCCTGAAGGACGTCGAGGACCTGCCCGCGCTGCTGCTCCATCGACGCATCGGGCGGATCGTCGTCGCCGACGGCGAGCTCGAGGGCCCGCAACTGCTCGAGGTGCTGCGCGACTGCAAGACGGTGGCCGTCAAGGTGAGCCTCTTGCCGGCGACGTTCAGCGCCCTCGGGCCATCGGTCGAGGTGGACGACGTGAGCGGCGTGACGGTCCTCGGCGTCAACCCGCCGGTGCTGTCGAGCTCCTCGTGGCTCGTCAAGCGCACGCTCGATCTCCTCGGCGCTGGCCTGCTCGGCGTGCTCGCGCTGCCGCTGCTGCTCGTGGTCGCGATCGCGATCAAGCTCGACTCCAGGGGACCGGTGTTCTTTCACCAGCAGCGCATCGGCCGCGGGGGCCGCCGCTTCAGGCTGCTGAAGCTGCGCACGATGGTCTCCGATGCGGAATCCAGGCGAGCGGAGCTGCTCTCGCGCAGCAAGGACCCGGGCTGGCTTCACCTCGAGCACGACCCACGCATCACGCGCGTCGGGCGCCTGTTGCGGCTGACGAGCCTCGACGAGCTTCCGCAGCTGTGGAACGTGCTGAAGGGCGACATGAGCCTCGTGGGCCCCCGCCCGCTCGTCGCCGAGGAGGACAGCATGGTGGACGAGTGGGCGCGCGGGCGACTGGATTTGACGCCGGGCATCACGGGGCTGTGGCAGGTGCTCGGCCGCACCAGCATCCCCTTCGAGGAGATGATCCGGCTCGACTACCTGTATGTGACGAACTGGTCGCTGTGGGGGGATGTGCGGTTGATCTTGCGCACGCTGCCGGTGGTGTTGCGGCGGAGTGGGGCGAACTAGCAAGAATGAAACAGGTAATACAACGATTGCGTAACGGGCTCGTCGAGGTTCTCGATGTGCCGCGGCCGATCCTTACCCCGGAGACCGTGCTCGTCGACGTGCGCGCGAGCCTGCTCAGCGCTGGTACCGAGCGGGCAAAGGTCGAGGCGGGCAAGAGGAGCTTGATCGGCAAGGCACGCTCGCGACCGGACCAGGCGCGACGGATGGTCGAGAAGGCGCGGGAGGATGGGGTCCGACAGAGCCTCCAAGCGGTCCGGGCTCGCCCGCGCGAGCGCGGTTCACGATGTCGAGATGCGTCATTCAATGGAGCGCACGTGGCTGGAGTGTCTCGATGAGCCAGGTCGCCGCAGCGTCGAACACACGCGCTCCCGATATGCGTTCGAACGCACGGGTGAGAATGGATCTCGTCTCGAATCGTGTTGATTTCATAATCGCGCGCTGCGCCGAAGTCATTCGAGCACGTGGGCAAGTCGCTCACCTCGGATGTAGCGACAGTCCCTTCACTGACCACCGGCTTGCGAACGGGAACCTTCTCCATACCCACCTCCTCGCTATCGGACCTGTCGTTGGCTTCGACATCGACACCAGGGCGCTGGAGACTCTTGCCCACCGGTTCCCCGAGGCTGAATTCATAGCGACGGGCATCGGCGAGGTCGTTCCAGCGGAGCACCGACAGCGATATAAGCTTGTCATCGCCGGTGAGGTGCTCGAGCACGTATCGGACGCAGGGCAATTCCTTCAAGGCTGTCGTGCTCTCCTGCAATTTGATGGTCGGCTACTGGTCACCGTGCCGAACGCGTGCAGCCCGAAGATTGGTGTTCGCGCGCTTGTCGGACGCGAGACTGTCCATCCGGATCATCATGTGTACTACGGACCGAGAACGCTGCGGCGCGCCCTGTTTGACGCCGGGCTCGAAACCAGTTATCTCGCGAGCTATCTCGCCACACCGGGCCCGCTGGGGCGCAGCGTAAATCTCGGGCTTCGTGCC
>DATHGU010000383.1:0-2095 GCA_035317495.1 Solirubrobacteraceae bacterium | reverse complement strand
TGCTCGGGACAGTGCTCGCCGGTCCGCTCGATGAGCGGGTGCGTGATCGGATCGTGGCCGAGACGCGCGGCAACCCGCTGGCGCTGCTTGAGCTGCCACGTGGCCGGACGCCTGCCGAGCTCGCGGGCGGATTCGGGCTGTCCGCCGGCCCGGCAGTGCCGGGGCGGATCGAGCAGAGCTTCCGGGAGCGGCTGGCGCCGCTCCCGCCGTCGACCCGGCTCTTGCTTCTCGTCGCGGCGGCTGAGCCGGCCGGGGATCCGGTGTTGGTGTGGCGGGCGGCCGCCGGGCTCGGCATCGGGCCGGACGCGGCCGCGTCGGCGGCCGCCGTGGGACTAGTTGTTTTCGGCGCGCAGGTGCGGTTCGGTCATCCGCTCATGCGCTCGGCGGTCTACCGCGCTGGCGCGCCGGAGGAGCGCCGGCGCGTGCACCGCGCGCTCGCCGAGGCCACCGATGCCGACGTCGACCCGGATCGCCGCGCCTGGCACCGCGCTCAGGCGGCAGCGGGGCTCGACGAGGACGTTGCCGCCGAGCTGGAGCGCTCGGCCGGCCGGGCGCGGGCGCGCGGCGGCCTGGCGGCGGGGGCGGCATTTCACGAGCGCGCCGTCGAGCTGACGCCCGATCTGAGGCGCCGGGCGCAGCGTGCGCTCCTGGCCGCGCAGGGCAAGCACCAAGCTGGCGCGCCCGATGCGGCGCTCCGGCTGCTGGCGATGGCGCAGGCGGGGCCGCTGGACGAGCACGAGCGAGCCCGCGCGCAGCTGCTGCACGCGCAGATCACGTTCGCGATGACGCGCGGCCGCGACGCTCCGCCCCTGCTCCTCGAGGCGGCCAGGCGGCTCGAGCCGCTGGATCCGAGGCTCGCCCGCGAGACATACCTCGAGGCGTTCGCGGCTGCGCTCTCCGCCGACCGCCTAGTGCGCGGGGGCGACGCGTGCGAGGTCGCCGCGGCCGTTCTGGCCGCCGACTGGGAGCCCTCCACGCGCCCCTGCGATCTGCTGCTGGACGGGCTCGCCCTCCTCACCCGCGAGGGCTACGTCGCGGGGGCGCCGGCGCTGAAGGTCGCGCTGCGCGCGTTCCGTGACGAGCCGCTCTCCGAGGAGGACGAGCTGCGCTGGCTGTGGCTGGCCTGCCGGGTGGCCCGGTGGCTGGCCGATGATGGGGCGTGGGACGAGCTCACCGCGCGCCATCTCGATGTCGCGCGCCGGGCCGGCGCGTTCTCCGCGCTGCCCGTCGCGCTCACCGACCGCGTGCTCGTCGAGCTGTTCTCAGGCAGGATCGGGGTGGCTATGTCGCTGGCCGCCGAGTCGGACGCCGTCGTCGAGGCCACCGGCAGTCACGTCACGCTGCGCACTTCGATCGTGCTGGCGAACTGGCGGGGACGGGACGCCGAGGCAGTAGCGCTCATCGAGGCACGCCGGCAGGACGTGCTGCGACGCGGCGAGGGGCTCTGGCTCGCCGCGAACGACTGGGGCAGCGCGATCCGCTGTAACGGGCTCGGCCGCTACGAGGACGCCCTGGCCGCGGCCGAGCGGGCCGTCGAGGCCGCGCGCGGGCTGGGGCCGTCGATCTTGCTGCTGGCGGAGCTGATCGAGGCCGCCGCGCGCAGCGGCCAGGCGGAGCGCGCGGCCGGTCCGCTCGCCCAGCTCGCGGAGATAACGCAGGCCGCCGGCACGGACTGGGCGCTGGGGACCCACGCCCGCGTGGCGGCGATGCTGGCCGAGGGGGGCACGGCCGAGCGGCTTTACCGGGAGGCGATCGAACGGCTGTCGCGGATCAAGACCCGCGCGACGCTGGCCCGCACGCACCCCCTGTACGGCGAGTGGCTGCGGCGCGAGCACCGTCGCGTCGACGCTCGCGAGCAGCTGCGAGTCGCTTACGCGATGCTCTCGGACATGGGCATGGAGGCGTTCGCCGAGCGTGCCCGCCACGAGCTGCTGGCCACCGGCGAGACAGTGCGTAAGCGCACGGTCGAGACGCTCGACGAGCTGACCCCGCAGGAGGTGCAGGTCGCGCGCCTGGCGGCCGGCGGGCAGACGAACCCGGAGATCGGGGCCCAGCTGTTCCTCAGTCCGCGCACGGTGGAGTGGCACCTGAGCAA
>DATHGU010000382.1:0-3068 GCA_035317495.1 Solirubrobacteraceae bacterium | reverse complement strand
ACCAGGCGGTCTCCCATCGCTGCGCGCAGATGCTGCTCGAGACGGAGAAGGCGCGCTCGACCGCCGCGTTCGCGGCGTGGAGCGCAGACGCCGACCCCGACGGCCTGGCCGAGGCCGCGGCGATGGCCAAGGCGTCCGCCTCCGACGCGGGCCGCGAGGTGACGGCCAGCGCGATCCAGGCGCACGGCGGGATCGGCTTCACGTGGGAGGCCGACGTGCACTGGCTGTTCAAGCGCGCGCAGATCGACGCGGTGCTGCTGGGCGGCGCCAAGCGCCATCGTGGGCAGATCGCAGCGATCCTCGCCGACAAGCTGGCCGCCTCGGCGGCCGCCTGAGAGCCGGCGCGAGGCGCCCGCCGGTCGTGTCCACGCCCGAGCAGAGCTCAACCACGCAGTCGCTGCGCGAGCGTCGCGAGGCGATCGTGCGCGAGCACATGGCCTCGGAGAACGTGCACGACTTCGACACGACGATCGGCACGTTCGAGCATCCGCGCTACGAGCTGATCGCGACGGGCGAGATCTACGACGGCGAGACCGACGTTCGCCGCTACTACGCCGAGAGCCGCGCCGCGTTCCCCGACCAGCGCAACGAGGTGGTGGCCCTGCACCACGGCGATGACGCGGTCGTCGTCGAGTTCGTCCTGCTGGGCACCCACCTCGGTGCGCTTCGTGGCCTTCCCCCCACCGGGCGTTCCTTTCGCTGCCGCATGACCGCCCTCTTCGTGTTCGAGGACGGCCGTCTGGTCGGCGAGCGCGTGTACTTCGACCAGGCGACGATCCTGCGCCAGCTCGGCCTGGCCCACGATCCCGCCTCACCGATGGGGCGCATCTCACTCGTGCTGACCCACCCGCTGACGATCGCCCGCGCGCTGCTCGGCGCTCGCCGCGGGTAGGCTCGACGGACACGGCGAAAGGAGCGGACATGAGCGAGGTTGTGCTGAAAGAGGTGCGGGACGGCGTGGCGGTGCTGACGCTCAACCGGCCTGATCGGCTGAACGCGTGGACGCAAGAGATGGAGCGCGTGTACTTCGAGATGCTCGCGGAGTGCGCGGCCGCCGAGGAGGTGCGCGTGATCGTCGTGACTGGCGCCGGCAGGGGCTTCTGCGCGGGCGCCGACATGCAGGACCTGCAGGGTCTCGGCGACCGAGCGAGCGGAGCCGAGCCGAGCGCCGCAACCGGCGAGAACGGAGCGGCCGAGGCGGCGGTGCAGCACGAGCGCACCCCGCAGACCTTTCCCCTCTCGATACCGAAGCCGATCATCGCCGCGATCAACGGCCCCTGCGCGGGCATCGGCCTCGTACAGGCGCTCATGTGCGACCTGCGCTTCGTCGCCGAGGACGCCAAGCTGACGACCGCCTTCGCGCGCCGCGGGCTTGTGGCCGAGCACGGCATCTCGTGGATCCTGCCCCGTCTGGTGGGTCCCGCGCGGGCGCTCGACCTGCTGCTGTCGGGACGCGTGCTGCTCGGTCGCGAGGCGGCCGCCCTCGGCCTGGCCAACCGCGCGTACGTGCCGGAGGCGCTGCTCGAGCAGACGCTCTCCTACGCGCGCGAGCTGGCCGTGCACTGCTCGCCGGCGAGCATGGCGACGATGAAGGCGCAGGTCTACGCGGCGCTCGACCAGACGCTGCCCGACGCGCTCGCCGAGGCCGACCGGCTGATGCTCGCGTCGTTCGCGGCGCCCGATTTCGTCGAGGGCGTCGCGAGCTTCGTGGAGCGCCGCGAGCCGCGCTTCGCGCCGCTCGCCGCGTCGGCGCCCTCGACAGCGCCACAGCTCGCTGGCCGATCTTCGAGCGGTCGGCCGGCCACAGGCTAGGCCGTCGCGAGCGCGCGCAGGCGCACCCCGCCGAGCTCGATCACGTTCGGCCCACCGGCCAGCTGCGGAACTCCGGCGAGCGCGATCTCGACGAGGCCTTCGGCGCGCTCGTCGGCGGCGGGGACGAAGCCGACCTCGGCCGAGTCGAGCGCGAGCGTCGGCTGTGGAGCGTCGAGTAGCGCGACGCCGAGTATGTGGGCCCAGCGAGCGGCGACCGCCGTGGGATCCTCGACGGCGACCGTGATGCCCGCCAGGTGCCCCGGTGCGCCGCTGCCCATGCGTTCGATCCATTGCGGTCCGCCCCAGCGCCACGTGCCATATGGCCGGGAGCGGTCGAGCGAGACGATCGCGCCGCGCATGTCCGCCGGGTGCAGGTGCGTGCCCGAGATGTCGGGCAGGTCGATCTGCCATACGACGCGGACGCCATCCTGCGCGGCGCGCTCGCGGGCACCATCGAGATCCTCGAGGTCGAAGATCGCCATGTAGCCGCCGTCGCCGCCGTGGCGCTCGAGGTAGCGCCCCGCCGCCGTGTCGGGCCGCAGCGGCGAGATCACCTCGATGAAGCAGTCGCCGAGCGCGAACACGGCATTGTGCAGGCCGAACTCGCCGACGCCCGGGTCGCGGAAGGGCTCGCCGAGCCCGAGCGCGCTGCGCAGCGCGCTCTCGACCGGCTCGAGCTCGGCGGCGACAAGCACCGCCTGGCGCAGGCGTACGCGTTGTCGAGGCTCGCTCACGGAGGTCGCTCAGCTAGGCCGACAGCCTGACGGGCAGCGTCTTCATCTGGTTGAGGAAGCCCGATTCGACGTAGGTCGGGGTGCCCTCCATGTGGATCTGCGGGAAGCGCTTGAGCGTCTCCTCGAAGAGGATGCGCAGCTCGAGCCGCGCGAGAGCCGTGCCCAGGCAGAAGTGGCGGCCGCCCGCGCCGAACGCCTGATGCTCCTCCTTGCGGCGCAGCTCGAAGCGATCGGGATCCTCGAAGCGTGTCTCGTCGCGGTTGGAGGAGACGTACCACATGACGACCTTCTCGCCCTTGCGGATCTTCTGCCCGTGAAGCTCGGTGTCGCACGTGGCGGTGCGGCGGAAGTGCGCGAAGGCGGGGAACATGCGCAGCGACTCCTCGACCGCCGCCGGCACGAGCGACGGGTCGTCGAGCAGCAGCCGGAGCTGCTCGCGGTCTTCCATCAGCGCGCGCATGCCGCTGCAGTAGGTCGCCTTGGTGCTGTCGTTGCCCGCGGCCACGAGCAGGAAGAAGCCCA
>DATHGU010000381.1:0-2159 GCA_035317495.1 Solirubrobacteraceae bacterium | reverse complement strand
GACCGCGAGACGCTGCGCTACCTGGCCTTCTCGGGTCGCCCCAAGGAGCGCATCGAGCTCGTCGAGGCCTACGCCAAGGAGCAGGGCCTGTGGCACGACGAGCACTCGGAGAAGCCGACCTTCTCGGATGAGATGGAGCTCGACCTCTCCTCCGTCGAGCCGAGCCTCGCGGGTCCCAAGCGCCCACAGGATCGCGTCTCGCTGAGCCACTCCCAGGCGACCTTCCGCGAGGCGCTTCGCGACTACGTGCCGAGCGACGGCGATCAGGCCGACGCGCAGGACGAGGCGGTCGCCGAGTCCTATCCAGCCTCCGACCCGCCGGCCAACGGCGCGCCGGGGCACGAGATTCCGCTGGAGACGCCGCAGCCGCAGCTGCCCAAGGGCGGCGCGACGACCGCGCTCCCGCACAACGGCACCGCAAGAAGCGTGACGGTCGACGGCGAGACGTTCGAGCTCGACCATGGCCATGTGGTGATCGCCGCGATAACCAGCTGCACGAACACCTCCAACCCGTCGGTGATGATCGGCGCCGGCATCCTCGCCCGCAACGCGCTCGCGCGCGGGCTGCAGCGCAAGCCATGGGTGAAGACCTCGCTCGCGCCCGGCTCGAAGGTCGTCACCGAATACCTCGACCGTGCGGGGCTCAGCGAGCCGCTCGAGCAGCTCGGCTTCAACCTCGTCGGCTACGGCTGCACGACGTGCATCGGCAACTCCGGCCCGCTCGCCCCCGAGATCTCAGAGACGGTCGCCGACGCCGACCTGGCGGTCGTCTCGGTGCTGTCCGGCAACCGGAACTTCGAGGGTCGCATCAACCCGGACGTGAAGATGAACTACCTCGCCTCGCCGCCGCTGTGCGTCGCCTACGCGCTCGTCGGCACGATGGACATCGACATCACCGGCGAGCCACTCGGCAAGGACGAGCAGGGCGAGGACGTGTACCTCAAGGACATCTGGCCGTCGGAGCAGGAGATCGCCCAGACGATCGGCGACGCCGTCCGCGCCGACATGTTCCGCAAGAGCTACGGCGAGGTGTTCGCGGGCGACGAGCGTTGGAACGGCCTGCAGGTGCCGTCCGGCGAGCGCTTTGAGTGGGACGAGCGCTCTACCTACGTGCGCCTGCCGCCGTATTTCCAGGACATGCCCGTCGACCCGCCGCCCGTCGCCGAGCTCGACGGCGCGCGGGTGCTCGCGCTGCTCGGCGACAGCGTCACGACCGATCACATCTCGCCGGCGGGCGCGATCAAGCGCGACGGCCCGGCGGGCGCTTACCTGCAGGAGCTCGGCGTCTCGCCGCGCGACTTCAACTCCTACGGCTCGCGACGCGGCAACCACGAGGTGATGATGCGCGGCACGTTCGCAAACATCCGCCTGCGCAACCTGCTCGCGCCCGGCACCGAGGGGGGAGTGACGATTCACCTCACCAGCGGGGAGCAGATGCCGATCTACGACGCGGCGATGCGCTACGCCGAGGAGGGCATCGAGCTGGTCGTGCTGGCGGGCAAGGAGTACGGCTCTGGATCCTCGCGCGACTGGGCGGCCAAGGGCACCAAGCTGCTCGGCGTACGCGCCGTGCTCGCGCAGAGCTTCGAGCGCATCCACCGCTCCAACCTCGTCGGCATGGGCGTGCTGCCGCTGCAGTTCCCCGAGGGCGAGAGCGCGCAATCGCTCGGGTTGACCGGCGAGGAGGTATTCGCGATCGACGGCATCGCCACGGCCGTCGATCGCGTCGCCGGCGGCGGCGCGGGAGTCGAGGTGGACGTGCGCGCCGAGCGGGACGACGGCGAGACCGTCGGCTTCGCCGCGCGCGTTCGCATCGACACGCCGCGCGAGGCCGAGTACTTCCGCCACGGCGGCATCCTGCAATACGTCCTGCGTACGCTGCTCGCCCGATGAGCGACGAGGGCGAGAGGGCTCCCGGCGAGTCTACGCTGCGCACTCCAACGCTGCTGCTGGAGCTGCTCGCCGCGCGCGGGCCGTCCGGCTACGAGGGCGCGCCCGCCGCCGTCTGGCGCGAGTCTGCGAGCTCCTTCGCCGAGGTCTCAAGCGACGTCCTGGGCACGCCGCTGGCGCTCGTCTCGGCAAAGCACGGCTTCGAGGCCTCGCCGCGGCGCCTGCTCGTGATGGGCCACATCGACGAGATCGGCCTGATCGTCACCCAT
>DATHGU010000380.1:0-3983 GCA_035317495.1 Solirubrobacteraceae bacterium | reverse complement strand
GCGCAAACCTGTCTCCGCCGCGGTGCGCATATCCGTACGGCCGGTGTGGTTGACGAGGCGCGCCAACAGAGCGCAGACGAGCGCATTGGCGTTGTGGATCGGCGTACGATCGCCGACCAGATAGCCGAAGAACCCCCCGTCACCATCTCGAGTCTGCGGGACGTGGCGTAGGAAGAACTCGCCGGTTTCCGTTGCTAGCTCGAGCAACTGCGTCTCGCCTGTCGCTTCATACGCGTCGATCAGCGCCATACCGGCGAAGACCGTGGCGATCGTATTCGGAGAGGTTGAGGGATAGAGGAAGACTCGAGTCTGGACGTCGAAGTGATAGCCCCAACAGGGCTCGTCGAACCCGGCACAGCGCAGCGCAAGTAGGTCGCGCAACGACTCGGCGAGGCGCGAGCGGCCCTCCTCACCGGGGACAGCCCCGAGCGCGTAGCTCGACGCGACTTGGGCAAGGGCGGCGGCACTCCGGCCTGCACCAATTCCGAGAAGTCGACGGAGGTCGTGCGGCGAGCGCTTGACGAGCTGCGTGAGGACCCGTCGCCCGAGCGCGCTTCGCTTCAGCGGTCCCGCCAGTCGTGTGGCATTGAGGCCGTCATAGGGATCGCTGCCGGTCCAGCCACGCTCGCGACCCCAGGCCTCCAGCCGACGCAGCGCATCGGCGAGCGCGGCGCGCTGCCCGTCCGACGGAGCGGCCCTGGCCCTGTCTGCATTCAAGGTCGCGACGGGTATGGAGTGCTCAGCCGACACTCAACACCGCCTCGCGCCCCGCGGTCTGCAGGACGTCGGCCACGCGCTCGGCGGCTCGCCCGTCCCACAGCGGGGGTGGGTCGGTCGGCCTCTTCGCGTGTGCGAGCGAAGGCACGATGTCATCTATCCGCTCGGGCTCAAGTCCGAGTAGGGTGTTCGTTCCCGCGCGTACAGTCACTGGGCGCTCGGTGTTGTCACGCAGCGTGAAGCAGGGGACGCCGAGGTAGGTCGTCTCCTCCTGCACGCCACCAGAGTCCGTGAGTACGGCGGCGGCGTCGGCCTCCAGCGAGAGAAACTCGAGATAGGAGACCGGCTCGATCAATCGCATGCTCGCGGCCGTCTCGAAACGAATCAGTTCGATCATCTTGCGCGTGCGTGGATGCACTGGGAACACGACCGGCAGCTCTCGACTCGAGTTCTCTAGACGGGCGATGACGTCCGCCAGCAGCGGCCCGTCGACGAGTGCCGGCCGATGGAGCGTGACGAGCAGATATTCGCCGGCCTTCACGCCGTAGCTAGTCGCTGCGTTGGTGTCGCGAAAACGATCCTCCATGGCGACAAGCGAGTCGATCATCGTGTTACCGACGAAATGCATGCGCTCATCGGCGATACCCTCGGCGCGGAGGTTCTCCACCGCCTCGTCACAATGCAGAAATAGGTGCTGGGCGAACTCGTCGGCGACGATCCGGTTGATCTCCTCGGGCATCGTGCGGTCGAACGAGCGCAGCCCCGACTCGAGGTGAGCAACCGGGATGCCGAGCTTGATCGCCACGAGTGTCGCGGCCAGCGTGGAGTTGACGTCGCCCGGCACGAGCACCAGATCGGGACGCTCGGCCTCCAGTACGGGCTCGATGCGCTCCATAACCCGCGCGGTCTGCACGGCGTGGCTGGCGGAGCCCACGCCGAGCATGTGATCGGGCGCCGGCACGTCGAGCTCCTCGAGGAAGATGTCGGACATCAACCGGTCGTAATGCTGGCCGGTGTGAATCAGTGTGTGGTGCATGCCCGGCACTCGGTGGCGCATCTCGGATATGACCGGCGCCATCTTCACAAAGTTCGGGCGAGCGCCGACCACATAGGCGATCCGCATGACGACCGAAGTTACCGACCGCGCCCCGCCGCGCCCGCTGCGTCCGGGTCCAACGGACAGATGTACGACGGTTATTGGCGGTCGATGTCGATACTCTGGCGAGCCTTGCGTTGCTCGCGGTAGCAGCTCAATAGGGAGCGGCCTCAACCCGACCGTACGGATGCGGCGGCAAGGCAAAACTTGATGGACACAGACAAGACAAGCCTGAGCCTCGAGCAGATCCTGGATGTCATCCGCCGCCGCGCGCTGTGGGTGGCGCTCTGCTTCTTCCTGGTCACCTTGGCGGCCTTCCTCTTCTCGGCGCAGCAGACGAAGAAGTACACTGCGACCGCGGCGCTCGTTTTCAACAACAACCAGCTGAGCCAGCAGGCCGCTGGGCTGGCGCCGGTCAGTGTCAACAATCAGCAGTCCCAGCAGAACACGAACGTCAAGCTCGTCCAGCTCGGGGACATGGCGCAGCGGACCGCAGAGCGGCTGGGCCAGGGGCTGACGGAGGCGAAGATAACCGCGAGCCTGGGCGTGAGTGCGCAGGGTGAATCGAACATCGTCGACGTCTCTGCCACCGCACCCTCTGCCACGCTTGCCGCCGACATCGCCAACACCTACACCACACAGTTCGTAACCGAGCAGCAGAACTCGAACCACGAGTACTACGCCTCCGCGCTGGCGCTAGTCAACAAGCAGCTCGCTGAATTGTCCCGGCGCCAGCGCGTGAGCGCCGCAGGGGTGGCTCTCGAGAACCGCGCCCAGTCGCTTGGAGTGCTCGCGGAACTGCACTCGGGCAACGTGCAGGTTGCCCAAGCCGCCGCGCCGCCGACCGCCCCGTCCTCGCCGAAGACCGGCAGGAACACGATCCTCGGCGCGATCCTCGGGCTGCTGCTCGGCTTCGGCGTCGCCTTCCTGATCGAGCGCTTCGATCGACGGATACGCGAGCCGAAGGACCTCGAGGAGATCTATCAGCTGCCCCTGCTTGGAGTCATCCCGGAGAGCTCCGCCCTGGCAGGACCGGCGCGGCGAAACGGCTACGCGTTCGATGCCCTGCCGGACGGCGAGGCGGAGGCGTTTCAGCTGCTTCGCGCGCACCTACGTTACTTCAACGTCGACCGGCGGTTGCACACGCTCCTGATCGCCTCCGCCGCTCCGGGCGACGGCAAGACGACCGTCGCCCGCCACCTCGCCGGCGCGGCGGCCAGGATGGGCTCGCGCGTGCTGCTGATGGAGGTCGACCTGCGCCGCCCAACGATCGCTCGGCAGCTGGCGATCCGCTCACGGCCGGGTCTCGCCGACGTTTTGATCGAAGTGGTCGAGATGCGTGCGGCGATCCAGTCGATCCAGCTCGACCGGGTGTTCGCCCAGGGCTCGGAGGGCAGGACGCTCGACGTGCTCGTCGCGGGCGCGGTGATGCCGCCCAACCCCGCGGCGCTGGTCGAGAGCGGCGCGATGGAGTCTGTACTCGAGCAGGCAAAGTCCGAATATGACCTGGTCGTGATCGACACGCCGCCGCTGACGGCCGTCTCCGACGCCTTCCCGCTATTGGGCAAAGTCGATGGGGTGGTGATCGTGGGCTGGGTCGGGCGCAACCGGCGCGACGTCGCGCAGCGCCTGCACGAGACGCTCGCCGGCGCGGGGGCGCCGCTGCTCGGCGTCGTCGCAAACGGCTACAGCTCGCGTGGGCTGGGCGCCTACGGCTACGACTACGCCTACACGCAGGAGCGCCTGCCGCCGCCGGCCGCCCCGACCGACGGGTTCAGCTGGCCCAAGGGCATCGGTTGGCCCAGCGACGAAGACTCCGAGAACGGCGATAGCTCAGAGACCGATGTCGGCTCCGACAACGGCGCCGAGCTGCCCCACGAGCCCGCGCGGACGGGTAAGCGCTGACGCGCACTCCAGCAATGGCCGGCGTGAGCGAGGGCCTTGCGATAGCGGTGGACGAGGCGCCTGCCGGGCGGCCGCGGCCGCCGGCGGGTCCTTCGCCGCAGCAGCGCCATGCCAGTGCCGCGCCGGCGATGGTCGCGCTGATGCTGCTGCCCGGGGCGCTCGTCGTGTTCATGGCCTTCAACGCCGGGGGCTACTTCCCGGCGGCGCCCGCCGCGGCAGCGATCGTGCTCGCTCAGATCCTGCTGGTGAGGATCGTGCGCTCGCG
>DATHGU010000379.1:0-4084 GCA_035317495.1 Solirubrobacteraceae bacterium | reverse complement strand
GCGGTCACCGCCCCGGCCGCCGCCATCCCGAGGACGACCTGCGCCAGGCGCCGCGGCGTGCGCAGGAGGCCCGCGATCACGACAGGGAGCAGGACGGCGCCCGAGGCCTTGATCGCCGCGGCCGTCACGAACGCGGCGCCGGCCCCGATCTCGGCTGCCGACAGCGGCAGCAGCCAGCCGTGCACGCCCGCGGCCACGTGCGAGACCGCCGACGAGGACCCGGCTGGCCCCTCCTCCCCGCGGCGGTCTCGCTCGCGCGTGCGCAGCAGCAGGTAGAAGCCGAGCAGGATGAAGAACATCATCAGGAAGTCGTTGTGGTCACCGCCCAGCCCCCACACGAGCACGATCGGGTTGAGGCCGACCAGCACGATCGCAGCCACCGGATCGCGGCCCAGCAGCCGGGCGCACTTCCACACGAGGTAGATCGTCGCGAGGCCCGCGACTGCAAGCAGGCTCTTGAGCACCCAGAACGACGCGGCCACGCCGAGCGGCACCACGACGAACGTCAGCAGCGTGAACAGCGGGCCGTACGGGCTCAGCAGCTGGTGCCAATTGCTCAGGTCATAGCTCGGATCGTTGTGTGGCTCGAGGATCGGAATCGTCGTGTACGGGTTGAGGTGGTGCACGACCTCCATGCGCCCGTAGTTGACGTAGTTGAAGATGTCCGTCAGCGCCAGCGGCGGCGCCAGCAGGAAGATCGCGTGCACCACGAGCACGGTCGCGATCGCCCAGCGGGCGCGCAGTCGCGGGACGTAGCGGAGCGCGAGCAGGTAGCACACGTACATCAGCACGATCGCTCCGCTGAACAGGTACTTGAGCGTCGTGCTGTTGCGCGTGAGGCCCGGTAGGAGACCCCCCAGCGGGCCGGCCATCCAGTGCGGAAAGAAGTTCGCATGCGTCGTCGCCGAGAGGATGCTCGGACGGTTCGCGGCGATCACCACGACGAACGCGCTGCACACGACGATCACGAGCAGGCACGCGATGCCGATCCACGCCCGCTCGCCGGGGCGCGCGATCACGCCCGCTCGGCCGTGCAGGAGCCTGCGCCTGAGCCCCGCCCATCCGCTCCCGGCAGGCTTGTCCTGCAGGGGGAGTGTGCTCGCGTCGCTGGACATGCGTGAGGGCCCGCCGGAGCGAGCCCTCAGAAGGTTAGACCTATGTGGCTGCGGCCAGATCGCCGCAGGGAGGTTGCGGTCTGCCGACCGCGACCGCTAGATCGCCTGGACGTTTACGGCCTTCGGACCCTTGTCGCCCTGCTCAGGGTCGTACGAGACCTTCGCACCCTCCTGCAGCGAGCGATAGCCCTCGCCGTTGATGCCGGTGTGATGAACGAACAGGTCCTTGTCGCCGTCGTCGGGGGTGATAAAACCAAACCCCTTGTCGTCGCTGAACCACTTTACGGTGCCGGTAGGCATGTGGGAACTCCTCCACGGTATGTGCGTGCTGCTACGCGGAGGATGCTTCTTAGAGCTTCGACCTGCGAGCGCTTGCACTACTTTCGCCGGTCTCTTGTGCCGGCCAGACAGCACGACCGTAGCAGGTCGCCGCACGGTGATGTTGTCCAGATGTTGCAGAGCGCACCGATCGATTTCTCAGACCGGCCGATCGATTTGCGTATCAGCCCGCGGGCTGGCGGGGGGGCGGGTCGCCGGGGCGGCTAGGGTGGGCCGATGGGCGCGCACGACGACGCGAATACCCGATCCCGACGGCGCACCGCGGCGGCATTCACACGCCTGCTGCCGCCGGGTGATCCGGCGGGCGCGGCGGAGATCGTCGATGCCCTGGATCTCGCCGCTCGAGCCCGCGCAGGCACCGGCGCCGGCAGCGGGACTGGCGCCGACGCGCGAAGGCCGTACACGATGCTCAACATGACGAGCACGCTCGATGGACGCGCGAGCATCGGCGGTCGCTCGAGCGCGATCGGCAACAGGGCCGACCGCGAGCTGTTCCACGCGCTGCGCGCGAGCGTCGATGCGGTGATGGTCGGCGCGGGCACGGTGCGGGTGGAGGGCTACGGGAGGATCATCGCGCAGGAGTCGACCCGGCGCCTGCGATTGGAGCGCGGCCTCAGCGAAGAGCCGCTCGCGTGCATCGTGTCGGGGCGACTGTCGCTGCCGCCCGACACCCCGCTGCTGCGGGAGCCGGCGGCGCGCCTGGTGATCGTCACCCCGTCGGCCGCCAGCCTGCCCGCCAGCGAGGCGAAGGTGGACTACGTGCGGGCCGCGCACGACGGTCGGCTCGACCTGCCGGCTGCGCTGACCGAGCTGCGCGAACGATTCGCCGTGCGCACGCTGCTCTGCGAGGGCGGGCCGCACCTGAACTCCGAGCTGCTGCTCGCCGGACTGGTTGACGAGCTGTTCCTGTCGCTGTCGCCGAAGCTCGCCGGCGGCGAGGAGGCGACCGGCGAGGCGTTGCGAATCCTGGCCGGCGCCGAGTTCCTGCAACCCGTTGAGCTGGAGCTGCTGAGCGCGCTGGAGAACGACTCGCACCTGTTCCTGCGCTACGGCGTACGCGCCTCCGCACCCGGGCGCGTCTCGCGCGAGACGATGCCCAGCAGCTCGCTGGACAGCTGACGACCTTCGGCGGCCACGCGGGGGGTCGCCGCGATCCGCACGACGACCTCATCCCCGTCGAGCTCCTCGAGGGTGATGCGCGGGGGGTCGCGCAGCGGCGTTTGCAACGATTTCTCCAGCAGCTCCTGCAGGTCGCTGGGCGTCATCCCCGGCCGCAAACGTGCGCGCAGGTTGACAGCGTCGGGCTCGCGCAGCGGGATCACCGCGCTGTTCAGCACGACGCTGTTGGGAACCATGATCGAGTCCTCGCCTTTGGCGAACGTGGTGTAGAGCAGGCCGAGTGAGCTGACCGTGCCCTCCAGCTGGCCCGCCAACGGCCCACCCTGCAGGCGCACGCGGTCGCCGACGCGGAAGGGCCGCGCGCTCAGCAGCACCGTCCCGGCGAACACGTTGCCGAGCGTCTGCTGCGCAGCTAGGCCGAGGATGACGGCGGTGAACGCGCCGCCAAGCGCCAGCGTGCGCGCTTCGATGCCTGCCACCCGCAGCGCGACGAGCAGCGCGAGCACGATCGTCAGCAGGCGGATCAGGAACCCGACGGTCCCCGCTGTTGCCGGGTCCAGCCGGCGAAACAGCGGCGGCCCGAGGCTGCGGCCGATGTCCCGCGCGATCGCCCAGCCGAGGATCACCAGCGCGATGACGGTCACGACGGTCACGGGCGCTTCGAGCGCCGGTTCGAGTTCTTTGGCCTGTCGACCGTGCAGCCCCCTGGCGCCCAGCAGGCCCACGCGGTTGTCGTAGAAGACGACCACAGCGATGAACAGCGGCACGAGCACGAGCGCCTCCAGGCGCGCGCGCTTGACCACGCGCGGGCTGATTTGCCGCAGCAGGCCGACCTCGCGCCAGGCCTGACTGCGCGTCTCGAACATCTTCGGGGGGGTCCGCGGGACGGTCATCGATCCACCATGATGCCGACCCGCAGTGCGGGACGGGTGCCGTGGGCGCGATCGTGCTCTACGATGCTGCCGTCATGTCGAGCGACCTGCGCAAACTGATCCTCCCGGCGGTGCTGCTCGGCATCGTGCTGATCGTCGTCGCGATCATCTACTTCGCCGAGCCCGCCCACTCGCTGCCGTCGTTCTTCCCCGGCCACGTCTCGGCCACGAGCTCCGAGGCCAACCACCACCACACCAAGCACGGCATCGCCGCACTGGTGGTCGCGCTCGCGTGCTTCGCCTTCGCTTGGTTTCAGACGGGCCCCAAAGCGCAGTCGGCGGCGAGCGCTTAGCCATCCTTAGGCCGCTCGCGGCCGGCCGCTCGCGCTAGCCGCCGAGGGCGAACACGAGCGTGCAGATCGCGCCGAAGCCTATGCAGTAGACCCCGAACGGGGTCAGGCGGTTGGTCTCGAAGTACTTGAGCAGGAACTTGACCGCGAAGAACGTCGTCGCGGCGGCGCACACGCCCGCGACGAGCGCCGGCCCACGGACCCCGTTGCCTTGTGAGCCGAACAGCTCGGGGAGCTTCAGCGCGGCCGCGGCGAAGATCACGGGCGTCGCCAGCAGGAAGCCGAAGCG
>DATHGU010000378.1:0-5168 GCA_035317495.1 Solirubrobacteraceae bacterium | reverse complement strand
CGTATCAGGCTGGTGCGGGCAGGCCGGTGGACCTCGTAGCCGGCATGCCTGAGTAGATAATGTATGTCTAGATCAACATTTTTATGTTGATACAGATTATCTCATCTGCCATACTTGTCTTTGATGGATCACACTGCCGCCAACCCCTTTCGCTTCGGCGCGCTGGCGCTCGATGAAGCGTTCACCGACCGCGAACCCGAGATCGACGAGCTGGTGGCCGACGTGCGCAACGGTCAGGACCTCGTCGTTTTCGCCCCGCGGCGCTATGGGAAGTCCTCATTGATCTGGCGAGTTGCACAACAGCTGGTCACGGAGGACGTGCTGATCGCGCAGGTCGATCTGATGCGCACGCCAACCAAGGAGAAGCTCGCCGAGAAGCTGGCACAGACGATTCACGAGGAGGTCGCCTCGCGCCTGTTTCGCGCACGCGAGCGCCTCCGCGTCTTCGCGGGACTGCGCATCAAACCAACTGTGACCGTCGATCCCGACGACGGCTCGCTGTCCTTTGGCTTTGACGCGCGCGCGGACAAACATGACATCGATGCCACGCTTGAAGGACTGCTCGGGCTGCCAGGGCGTCTGGCAGCCGAGCGGGACACGCGCGTCGCGCTCGTGCTCGACGAGTTCCAAGAGGTAGTGGACATCGACCCCGGCCTGCCCAAGCTGATGCGCTCGGTCTTCCAGGAGCAGCCAGAGGTCGCCCACGTCTACCTCGGAAGCAAGCGTCACATGATGCAGCGGATCTTCAACGACGAGAACGAGCCGTTCTGGCGCAGCGCCAAGCAGTTCGAGCTCGGCGTCATCCCGCCTGTGCTGTTCGAGAGCTTCGCGAGCCGACAGTTCGAGCAAACCGGACGCACGCTCGGGGCGGAGGCATCTTCGGGCGTGCTCGAGCTGACCGGCGGACACCCCTACGCCACACAGGAGGCGTTCTACTTCCTCTGGGAGCAGACGCCGGCAGGCGAAACTGCCGATACGGATCGCCTCGAGCGTGCCCTCGACGCGCTGCTGCGCTCAGAGCACGCCCATTTCAGCCTGCTCTGGGAAAGGGCCGCCGCGGCCCAGCGCCGGGTGTTGCAAGCGCTCGCCGCCGAGCAACCTGGCCGGCCGCTGAGCAGTGACTACCAGCAGCGGCACTCGCTTCCGGTTACCGCGACGGTGCAGACGGCCCTGGACGCATTGACGAACGCCGAACTCCTCAGCAGGGTCGTTCGTGGCGAGTATCGCATCGCCGAACCGTTTCTATCCGAGTGGATCGCGCGCAACGAGAGCTGATCGCGTGGCCAGCGTGATCGACCCGGCTATCCGAGCAGCGAGCGCGGAATCGCGCCCACGCCGATCAGGCCGGGCCCGGTGTACGTGCCGATCACCGGCCCGACCTCGGAGGTCGAGATCGGCTCTGAGTCGAATATCTCCCGGCAGCGATCGATCAGCCGCTGGGCCTGATCGGGGGCCTGGATGTGCTGGACCACCCAGCCGTCGGAGCCGCTGTCGTGAAGCTCGCGCGCGTAGTCGACCATCCGCTCGAAGGCCCTCCCGGCGGTGCGAACGCGCTCGACGGGCACGATCTCGTACTCCAGCGAGAGCACCGGCTTGATCTTCAGCGTGCCGCCCAGCCACGCCTGCGCCTTGCCGATCCGCCCGCCGCGCCGCAGGTAGTCCAACGTGTCCAGGCAGAACCAGATTCGCAGCGCCTTGCGCGCCTCGCGCACGTGCGCGACGACCGCGTCCTTGTCCGAGCCGTTGCGCGCGGCGGCGCATGCGGCGAGCAGCAGAAGCCCAAGGCCGCCGCAGGCCGTTTCGCCGTCGAGCACCTCGACGCGCTCGCCGAGGCCACGCTCGCCGAGCAGCCCGTGCGCCTGTCGCGCGGCCTCGAAGGTGCCGGAGATGCCGCCGGCCAGATGGATCGACACGACGTCGTGGCCCGCCTCCAGAAGCGGCTCCCAGACGGCTAGGAAGTCGCCGATCGAGGGCTGCGAGGTCGTCGGCAGTTCGGGATCGCTGCCCAGACGCCGGTAGAAGGCGTCGAAGCCGCCCATCTCGAGCTCGCGTTCGGGCTTGCCCTGCCAGCCGACGTACAGGCTTACCTGGTGGATGCCCTCGCGCTCCGCTAGCTCTCGCGGCAGGTAGTGCGTGCTGTCGGTTGCTACCGCGACGGGGGGCATGCGCCGCGGGACGCTACAGCAACGCCTGGGCGAGCTCCCCCGACTCGTGCATCTCGGTGACGATGTCGCACCCTCCCAACAGCTCGCCGTTGACGAACAGCTGGGGGATCGTCGGCCAGTTGGAGATCGCAGAGAGCTCTTGGCGGATGCGCGGATCCGGCAGGATGTCGACGGCCGCGAACGGCGTGTCGAGCTCCTGCAGGGCAGCGACCGTGCGTGCGGAGAAGCCGCAGGCGGGCGCCTCCGGCGTGCCCTTCATGAAGAGGATCACCTTGTGCTCGGCGATCGCCTCCGCGATCGCCTCGCGGATCGGGTTGGACTCGCCCGCGTCGGCGGGCGCCTGCTCGGGCGCCGGCTGACCCGGCGACATCGGTAGGTCTCTGACGGGGTTGCTGGGCATAGGGGGCTCCTGGCTCATTGGATGGGGGTTGGCTGCGCGGCGGGACGCTGCCGCGGGGACTGCGTCTTCAGCGAGAGAGCGTGAATGGCGCCGCCGATCTCCTCGCCGAAGACCTCATAGACGAGCCGGTGCTGCTCGATGCGGCTGCGGCCCGCGAAGGCTGCGGCGGTGACCGTGGCGCGGAAGTGATCTCCGCCGCCCGTGTAGTCCTCGACGTCCGCCTTTGCTCCGGGAATCGACGCCTCGATGCGCTGCTTGATCTCCTCGGGGGAGGGCATATCGCCTAGCGTAGAGGATCGCGAGGGGGCATCCGGGGTCGCGCGCGGGGCCTCTGCGCGGGCGCTATACTTTGGAAAGCCTTGAAGCCGCCCAGAGGAGTTAAACGATGATCACGATCAGCGACAAGGGCGCCGAGAAGGTGCACGAGTTCCTCGCCACGCAAGAGGCCGATGTGAGCATGGCCGGGCTGCGCGTGGGCGTTCGCGGGGGCGGCTGCTCGGGGTTCCAGTACCAGCTGGCCTTCGACGAGCAGCGCGAGAACGACGTCGTCTTCGAGAGCCACGGGCTGAAGCTGCTCGTCGACAGCGAGAGCCTGCCGTTCGTGCGCGGCTCGACGATCGACTACGAGGAGAGCTTGCAGGGAGCCGGATTCAAGGTCTCCAACCCGAACGTCGTGGCCGCCTGCGGCTGCGGCTCCTCCTTCCGGGTCGCCGAGGAAGAGCAGGTCTCGGCAGTCTGAGGCACCTCCGGCTGCTCGCGGCTCTGCCGCTTGGAGCGGCTCTCGCCCTGAGCGCGTGCGGCGGCTCGCAACACGCGGGAGCGAGCGCGAGAACATCTGCAAGCGGATCGCGGACGCCCGTCCCACCGCGCGGCCCGGCGTTCGGGCTCACCGAGGACAACGCCGATCTGCTGTGGAGCCCCACGCGCGCCGCACCCTCCGGTGGGATGCAGTTCCAGTCCGCGCGCCTCGCCCTCAGCGCCCTGCACCCCCGCTACGTTCGCCTGCTCGTGAACTGGGCGGTCCTGCAGCCCGATCCCGGCAGGCCGGCGGCGCTCGACGCGCCCGTCAGCGGCTGCGCGCGAACGGTGGCTCCATGCGGCGCCTACGCGGGCATCCGCGAACAGCTCGCCGCGATCGCCTCACAGCAGCGCGCCGCGCAGGCGAGCGGGCAGGCAGACTTCCAGGTCGTGATCGACGTGTTCGGCACGCCGGGCTGGGCGGCGCGGAAGCCGGGGGGCTGCGAGCTCGAGGGCACGCGGGCGTTCTCACGGCCGCTGAGCGACGCGGCGATCGCGGGGTACCGGGCGTTGATTGGCTCGTTGCTCGCCCTCGGTGCGCAAGAGCACGTCTCGCTTCAGTGGTGGAGCCCGTGGAACGAGCCCAACGAACCCGCGTTCCTAAGCCCCCAGCGCCCCTCCTGCACCGCGGCCTCCCCGCCGTCCTCGCCTGCCGTGTACGCCGAGCTCGCCGAGGCGATGGCCGCCGAGCTGCGGGCCGACGGCGGCGTTCACCACCTGCTGCTGGGAGAGCTGAGCGCCGTCCAGTCCGATTCACCCCACCGCACGAGCATGGACAGCTTCGTCGCCTCGCTGCCGCCCGCAGTGATCTGCCTCGGCGAGCACTGGTCGATCCACGCGTATGCCGCCCGCGGCTCGGCGGCGCCGTCGAGCGACCCCATGGCGGCGCTCGAGGCAGCGCTCGATATGCGTGGCGCCTGTGGGCGCGACGCGCACATCTGGATCACCGAGGCGGGCGCCGGCGCGCCGCATCCCGGCCGCTCGAGGCACGCGGGCGCGGCGCACGCAAGCGCGGCCGAAGAGCTCGACGGGTGCGAGGCGCTCGCCGCACAGCTCGTCGGCTGGTACAGCGATCCGCGAATCGAAGCGGTTCTTCAGTACACCTTCCGCGAGGATCCCGCGTTTCCGGTCGGTCTGTTGAGCGCCGATCTCTCACACCAATATCCCACCTACCGGCTCTGGCGCAATTACGCGCGCGTGCGCGCGAGAGGGGGCCCGCTGCCCTCGCCCGCGGCGCTCTGCACATAGGCTGAGTCGCCCGTGGCGATCGTTCCCCAGCAGCTGCGTCGTCTCACGCCCGCGCGCGTGCGCGACGACATGCGCCTGCGGGCGCTGGCCGTCGGCCTCGGCCTGATCCCGCCACGCGCGATGCACTCACGTGAGGACGTGCGCGTGCTGCTGCAAGCGGCACGCGGCGCCCGCCGGGTCGTGGAGATCGGCGTGTACGAGGGCGCGTCGGCGCTCACGCTGCTGAGCGCCCTCGACCGCGGGGCCGAGCTGCACCTGATCGATCCGTTCGGAGCACATCCCGATGCCCTGCCCGGGGGGTGGGGAGCCAGCGAGTGGGCGACGCGCCGGGTGCTCGCCCGGGCCCAGCGCGGTGGCCGCGACGCTCCCCGTGTCCGCTGGCATGTCGCCCTCTCCGCCGAGGTCGCCGCGGGCTGGTCGCAGGAGGTCGACCTGGTGTTCATCGACGGCGACCACTCCGAGGCCGGGTGCGAGCTGGATTGGCTCTCGTGGCATCCCTTCGTGTCGCGCGGGGGCCACGTCGTGTTCCACGACGCGCGCGCGGATCGCGAGGGGGG
>DATHGU010000377.1:0-4090 GCA_035317495.1 Solirubrobacteraceae bacterium | reverse complement strand
GCCGGTGCGCTTTAGCTCGTGATCGATGTAGTAGCCGCCAAGATGTTGCAGCAGCTGCCAGGAGACGGCGGCGAAGATCACGCCCGGCAGCAGATCGCGCCAGCCGACGTCTACGGCGGTGAGGAGTTTGAAGGCCGTCATGAACAGCGCGAGGTTGAACGCGAAGGCCGCGATCACGCCGGCAAGCACCGCGAGCGCGCCGTGAGAGCTCGAGCCGACGAAGCCCGCAGCGGTCGTCGAGACGACGCTGAGCGTTCCGAGGATCGCGAGCATGCCCAGTCCACGCAGATGTGCGACGAGGAAGTTGGGGCGGTTCTTGAAAGGCACGTTCCAGATGCGGTTGAAGGCGTTCTGCGTCGCGCCGGTGATGCCCATGCCGGCCAGCAGCGAGCCGACGACGCCGATCGCCAGGCCGATGCCGCTGCCGCTCAGCGAGTGCAGTTTGAGCTGGTCGCGCACGAGCGGGAACTGCCCGAGCGCGCCGTCGAGGATCTTGTTCTGCTCGGCCGGGTCGCCCTGCAGCACGAAGCCGAGGATCGTCACGAGCACCAGCAGCAGCGGGAACAGCGACACGAAGCCGTAGTAGGCGATCAGCGCCGCCAGCTGGCCGGCCTGGTCGTCGGCGAACTTCTTGATGACCGCCGCGATGAAGCCGATCCTGGGGCTTTCCTGCTGGCGGCGATCGAGGTCGCGGAGGCGGTCGGTGATGCTCACGTGCTCACCTCGAGCGCGTGCTGCTCGCGTCCGGCGTACGTCGGACGACGGGATTGGGAGGGGGGTCTGCGCGGGCGTGCGTACGACACCCGTGTGTGTCTACCCGATTCGAGCACGAAAGACGAGCCGTGGCAGGTGAACCGGCGCGCGCCATGGGCGGCCCGTTCGATGCGCGCGCCAAGCGCTTCGGGTTGTTCGACGCGGCCGAGGAGGTCGCGATCGTGGCGCGCGCCAAGCGAGATGTGCTGCTGCGAGCCCATCGCTTCCGTTTGCGCCGCGAGGACCTCGAGGACTGCTACAGCCAGGCGACTCTCGAGCTCGTCGCTCACGTGCGGAATGGAGGAGCGTTCGCGGACCGCCTCCACGTGGCCAACGCTCTCGAGCTGCGTTTTCTGTCCCGCGCGCGCGATCGCCGGCGTGCGCTCTGCGGACGCAGTCCCATGCAGGCGGCGTTCGAGACGGCCGCGCAGCTCGGAGGCGCGTCGGCGGGAGACATCGAGATCGTCGATGAGCGCGCCACGGTAGAGACGGTTGTGATGCTCCGCGACGATCTACGTCGCATCGGCGCCTGCGCGCGGCAACTGACCTTCGATCAGCGGCTCGCCCTGGCGGCGCAACTGTCCGGCGAAAGCGCTCGCGCCTTTTGCTGCCGCGCCGGCTGGACGCAGGAGAAGTACCGCAAGGTAGCCCAACGGGCGCGTGCGCGGCTGGCCCTGCTGATGCTCGCTGAGGAGCCAGATGTCCAACGCGAGCGAAGGACGTCGGAAGAGTGAGCAGGACCGGCTTATGACTATTTCTCCCCCCACTCATAGGCCTGTCCGACAGGGGCGTCGGCCGTCGGTTGAACTGACGACGGCGCGACGATCCCCGACGACGCGCAAGCGACCGGGGGTCCTGTACATCCCCGCTCGGCTCCCGGTCGCCCGCGCGTTCAGTCGCTTGAGCCGAATCGGGCCCGAAGGCGAGCTCGCGAGAGATCATCGCGATCGCGCCGACGGCGTCGCGCTGGGTGCCTCTTCGGCTTGATGCGACGCTACGCGGAAGAGCTTTTTCAGGTCTACACCGAGGATGAGTTCCTGTCCGCGGTGGTGCCCGAGAGTCCCGCGGGGCCGACGCGTGCTCTTGCCGACGAGCGGCAAAGGCGGCGCCTCGCTGCGGCAGCGATGCTCGTGGGCGCATTTGCCGCGGTCGCTTGGGTGATCCTGATCGAGACGCAACCGCTCGCCGGCCGGAGGGCCCGGGCGGCTGGCGCAGGACACCGCCGCCCCGCGCGCCGGGACCGGCTCGGAGATGCCTCGGTCGCTGGGCGGGCCCGCTCCGCGGGCGCGCACGGCGGCGCGACTGCGAATGCCCCAGCACCTCCTCGGAGGGCCGGCCGACGCGGGCCCGCACGGCGAGCCGCTGCGAGCTCCGCGGCCGGTCGGACAACCGCGCGCGACGACGCGCCCGCAGCAGCGATCGCGCGGTACGTCTCGCGGCCGGCCGCCACTGCCGTGGCTTCTGTCACGCCGGCGCCCGATCGGCCGCAGCCCGAGTTCGGATTCGAGCGATGAGCTGCGAACGGTGAACGGCCGTCCAACGGGTCAAACGGTGACGATCGCCACGCGGCCGCTCTGGCGGCTGCGCCTCGCGCGCGACCTTCCTCGCTATCTGCTGTATGCGCTATGTGCCGCAGGCTTGATCGCGAGCGCGCGTTTCGCGATCGCTCCGCCGCGTCCTGTGGCGCCTGCGGCCCGGCCTTCAGCTCCACCGCCAGCGGACCTGGCCGCCGAAGGCTTCGCGTCGCTGTTTGCGCGTCGCTACCTGACGTGGGACGCATCGCAGCCGCAGGTCAGCGAGCAGCTGCTGGCGCCACTGAGTGGACCGGGAGTCGAACCCGATGCAGGCTTCAGACTGCCGGCCACGGGGAAGCAGCGCGTGGCGTGGGCCGAAGTCGTGCAGGCCCGACAGGCGAGCCCCGGCGAGCACGTCTACACGGTCGCGGCGCAAACGGATACGGCGGGCCTCGTGTATCTGACCGTCGGGGTTGTGCGCGAGGCAAACGGCAGCCTCGCGCTTGCCGGGTACCCGGCGTTCGTCGGCGCGCCGGCGGCCGGACCGGCCCAAGCTCCGGCGCGGCTCGTCGAAGTGACCGACGCGGCGCTCGTCGCTGTCGTGGAACGCGCGCTGCGCAACTATCTCGCGGCATCGCCGGAAGAGCTGGCCGCCGACCTCACGAGCCACGCACGTGTCGCGGTACCCGACATCAGGTTGACACTCGAGTCGCTGCAACGGCTCGGCTGGGCGACGGACAGGCGTTCGGTGCTCGCGCTCGTGGAGGCGCAGGACTCACGCGGCGCTCGGTACACGCTCGCCTACGAACTCGACGTGGCCGAGGTCGATGGTCGCTGGGAGGTCTCCGCCGTGCAGATGGACCCCGACGGGTGAGCCGACGGCTCGCGCCATCCCCAACAGCGAAGGAGTCGCAATGAAACCTGTCCAACGGGCTCGGTCGCGCGCGCGGGTCGTCGCACGCCTGCGCGCCGTGCCCGCGCCGTCCGCCGCGGCCTGCGCCGTGTTGCTGTCGTCGTGCGCGCTCG
Organism: Solirubrobacteraceae bacterium; assembly: GCA_035317495.1. Classification (GTDB taxonomy): domain Bacteria; phylum Actinomycetota; class Thermoleophilia; order Solirubrobacterales; family Solirubrobacteraceae; genus Palsa-744. The sequence continues at coordinate 797 of DATHGU010000377.1, read as the reverse complement.
CGTCGGCCGCTGCCCCTACCGTCGGCGCCGCGGTGACGACGTCTCACCCGGGGGCCGCCGCGCGCGCCGAAGCGCCGGAAAGGGGAGGCGCCTCGCTGGAATCGGCCGCCGCGAAGGCCGGCGACACTGGTCGGGCGGTGGCGATGAGCCTGATCGGACTGGCGTTCGCGGTCGCGGCGACGGTGCTGGCCTTCCGTCGCGACTTCAAGGAGGCGGCCGGCGTCTTCGCGGTCGGGATCGTGTCGGTGTTGCTCGCCACGCCGGCCGGCGTGAACATCTTGCGCGACACGGTCAGATCGCTGTTCGGCGCCCAGTGATGGAGATCCGCTCGTATCGCCGGGTTTTCGACCTCGAGCGGCGCATCTATCGCGTCGACCGCGTGCGGCTGAATCCGGGAGGGATCCCGGTGCGCGGCGTCGTCTACTTCCTTGCGATCCTCGCCGCCAGCCTCGTCTCGGCGCACCTTCCGGTTCTCGCGATCGTGGCGCGAGCGACGCCGTGGTATCTCCGCGACCTGGCGTTCCCCGGGTTGGGCTCCGCGCTGCTCACGATCATCCGCGTCGAGGGTCGACCGTTTCATCTCGCGGCCAGGGCGATCGTGCGCTTCCGGGCGGATCCCCGCGGCGGCACCGCTCTTGCTCATCGCCGCTCGAGCTGCGGAGGAGGCTCGGCGAGGAGTTGGCGTCCCCAGCCCATCCTGATGCTGCCCGACGGCTCCGACGCGAGGATGCGTCGTCTTCGCTTCACGGGGCCTGGAGCGCTGCTGGTCAGGGCCGCTCACGAGCGCGAGGTGTCGA
>DATHGU010000376.1:0-4249 GCA_035317495.1 Solirubrobacteraceae bacterium | reverse complement strand
GGACGCTCGGCCCACGGCAGCGGTTGGCGAGCGCCAGTGACGACACAGCAGCTGCGCGGGGCGGGCCTCTACCAGGTCAGTCCAGACCAGTTCCAGGGGTACCGCATGATGGCGATCGCGACCGTGTCGGCGCTGTTGGTGCTCGCTGCCATCTCGGGCTCACTCTCGTTCACGACCGTGATGCTCGCCGCGGTGGGGGCCGCACTCACCTGGTTCGGCCCGGCGCTGCTGGTGGGCACGCGTGCGCAGCGGCGCATGGACCGGGTCGACCGGGATCTCCCCGAGCTGATCGACCTGCTGATCGCGACGATCGAGGCTGGTCTCGGATTCGCCGGGTCGCTTCAGCTGGTGTCCGACCGTTTCGACGGCCCACTCGGCCAAGAGCTGCGGCTGACTCTGCGCGAGCAGAACATGGGCCTCTCCACCGAGCGGGCACTCGGTAACCTGCTGGAGCGCTGCGAGACCCCCTCGGTGCGCGCCTTCGTGCGCGCCGTGTCACAGGGTGAGTCCCTCGGCGTTTCCATTGGCGCGATGTTGCGCAACCTCGCCTCGGAGACTCGTAAGCGGCGACGTCAGAACGCCAATGAGCAGATCCAGAAGGCGCCGGTGAAGATGCTGTTCCCGCTCGTCTTCATGGTCTTTCCCGCCCTCTTGATCGTGCTGCTGTACCCGGCACTTCACCAGATGCTCCAGCAGCTAGGCGGAGGATGACGCGCCGACCGTCGCTCACCCGGTGGACGGTTCCCGCGTTGTTCGCACTGGCGGCTGCCAGCATTGGCGCGGACACGGAGAGGGACTTCGCTCATGCCCTGACACAACAGGGCACTCGGTCCTGGCTGGTCGTCGTGTACGGGCTCCTGCGTACATGCGTGTTTCTCGCCTTCGCCGTATTCACGATCGGTCGCTCCGCGCCCCGCCGTCGTGCACGCAGCCCACTGGCGTATTTGGCATGTGCCGCGGCGATGGCGACCGCGCTCGCCTTCAGCGGGCCATCGCACAACACGCCCGAAGGAGCGTTGCTCGCCGGCGACATTGTGACGCTGGCCTTTTGCGCCTGGCTGCTCGCTTCCGTGCTGTTCCTCGGCCGATGCTTCGGCGTGCTTCCAGAGGCACGCGGACTCGTGACGCGCGGACCTTATCGGCTGATACGGCACCCCGTCTATCTCGGCGAGATCGGCGCGTGCGCGGGACTCGCGCTCGCCGCACCCTCGGCTGGCAACGCGGCCGTCCTAGCCGCCGTAATCGTTGCGCAGTCCATTCGCATGCGCATGGAGGAACAAGCCCTCACACACGCCTTCCCCGAGTACGCTGCGTATGCCGCCGATACGCCGCGCCTAATTCCGAGGATTAGCTTGCCCAGGTTGACCGGCATGCTTGCGCATGGGCGCCACCCGGTGGACAGCGCGGCCATCGGCGAGCCGCTTCACGCCTCACTGGCTGAGCCCGTCTCACGGCCGTAACAGCGCCGAGCGGCGCATCTGCCCTTCGCGCAGGACCATTACCCAAAGCTCCAGGTTCCCGATAGAAGAAGGTCCGACGAATGCGCGTCAGCTACACCCGCGTGAGCGCGCACCACGGCCGCCCGCGGCTACACTTTCTGAAGTAATGAGCAGAATCACCGTCTACACGACCGACCCATGCTCCTTCTGCACGCGCGTCAAGGGCATCCTCAAGTCGCGCGAGGTGGAGTTCGTCGAAGTCAACCTCTCGAAGGACCCGGACGGCCGCGTGGAGCTGGCACGCAAGACGGGCATGATGAGCTTCCCCCAGGTGCTCGTCGACGATCAGCTGATCGGCGGCTTCGCCGAGCTGCAGGCCGCTGCTGAGGACGGCCGGCTCGATGAGTTCCTAGCGGCCTGAGGGCACGCCCGGCGCCACGCTCCGTGTCGTCCGGCGGCGTCGCGGCCGGGGCTGACAGCTCTCGCACACGTACGTCCCGCGCCCCGCGACGACCATCTTCACGATCGCGCCGCCACAGCGCCCGCATGGCTCGCCCTCGCGGCGATGGACCAGAAACTCGTCCTGAAAGGCTCCGCGCAGCCCGTCGACATGGCGAAAGTCGTCGATGCTCGCGCCACGCGCGTCGATACCCGCCCTCAGCGCCGCCCTGACCCCCTCGCGCAGATCGCCGTACTGCGCGGCGGACAGGCGTCCGGCCGGACGCAGCGGGTGGATGCGAGCGCGGAACAGCGCCTCGTCGGCATAGATGTTCCCGACGCCCGCGATCTGGCGCTGATCGAGCAGGAGACCCTTGATCGGGCCGCGCCGCCCGCGCGCCAGACGACGCAGGTGCTCGGCGGTGAAGCGCTCGTCGAGCGGCTCGACGCCGAGGCGCGCGACGAAGAACGCCTCCAGCGCGCCGGCGCCGAGCAGCAGCTCCCCCGTGCCGAAGCGGCGCGGATCGGTGATCACCAGACGTCGAGGCGCGCGGCGCCCGGCACGGAGCTCCACGCGGACGCGGACGTGCGTCGGCTCGGGGTCGGGCTCGTACAGCAGCGCGCCCGTCATGCGCAGGTGCTGGGCCAGGTAGACGTCCTCGTTGAAGCTCCACACCAGGTACTTGCCTCGCCTGCCGAGCGATTCGATGCGCCGTCCGCGCAGCGCGTCCTCGAGCCCCGCCGGCTCAAGCGGCCGCGACCATCGCTCATCGAGGATCTCGATCTGCGCCAGCGTGTGGCCCTCGACCAGCGGCGCGAGCTGGCGCCTGATCGTCTCGACCTCGGGAAGCTCGGGCACAGTGCCCTAGCTTATGAAGCTCTCCCCCGGCAGCTCGCGTGCCTCCTCACCCCCCAGCCAGCGCAGCACCGTCGCGCCGACGTCCGCCAGCGGTCCGTCGTGACGCGCACCGCCACCGCGCCCGCCCGCCGCGCGCTGGCGCGCCATCTCGCCGGTGATCGCCAGCAGCGGCGCATACTCGCGCGTGTGATCGGTCCCTGCGTGGCTCGGATCGACGCCGTGGTCGGCCGTCAGGATCAGCAGGTCGTCCTCGTGCAGGCGCTCGAGCATTCCGGCCACGTGCTCATCGAGCTCGCGCAGCGCCGTGGCGAAGCCGTGCACGTCCTTGCGATGTCCGTACAGCTGATCGGTCTCGATCAGGTTGACGAACACCAGGCCCGACTCGAGCTCCTCGAGCAGCCCGTCGACGCTATCGAGCGCCTGCGCGTTCGAGGCACCGGCGTGGGAGTGGGTGATGCCGACCCCCGCAAACAGATCGTCGATCTTCCCCACGCCGTGCACCTCCACGCCGGCGTCGACGAGCTCCTGCAGGTAGCTGCGCCCGGGCGGCGCGATCGCGAAGTCGCGTCGCCCGTCGGTGCGCCCGAACGAGCCTTCGCTGCCCGTGAACGGACGCGCGATCACCCGCCCAACCGCGTGCTCGCCGGCCATCACCGCGCGCGCCGCCGCACACGCTCGATAGAGCTCGGCGAGCGGCAGCGGCTCGACGTGCCCCGCCAGCTGCAGCACCGAGTCCTGCGAGGTGTAGACGATCAGCGCGCCCGAGCGCAAGTGCTCCGAGCCGTAGTCCTCGATCGCCGCGATCCCGTTGTACGGCCGGTTGCAGATCACCTCGCGACCCATCGCCTGCACCAGCCGCTCGATCACCTCGGGCGGGAAGCCCTCGGGATACGTCGGCATCGCCTTCTCCAGCACGATCCCCATCAGCTCCCAATGACCGGTCGTCGAGTCCTTGCCGGGCCCGAGCGGATGCAGGCGCCCGTGAATCGCCGGATCGGGCGCCGGCGCGACACCGCGCAACGGCACGATCGACCCCAGCCCGAGGCGCTGCAGCGCGGGCACCTCCAGGCCGCCGATCGCCTCCGCTACGTGCGCCAGCGTGTTGGTGCCCTCGTCGCCGTAGTCCGCCGCGTCCGGCAGCGCGCCCACACCGCACGCGTCCATCACGATCACGATCGCTCGCGAGGCCGGCGTCCCCTTCAACGCGACGCCCGCGGGTGCGCGCTGAAGTATGCGTCCTTCAGCCGCTCGGCGGACAGGTGCGTGTAGACCTGCGTGGTCGCCAGGTCTGCGTGTCCGAGCATCTCCTGCAGCGATCGCAGGTCGCAGCCTCCGGCGAGCAGGTGCGTGGCGAAGGAGTGGCGCAGCGTGTGCGGGCTCATCCGCGCCTGCAGGCCCGCCCCGCGCGCGTGGCCCTGCACGATCTTGTACAGACCCTGGCGCGAGAGGCCCGAGCCGCGACGGTTCAGGAACAGCTTCGATCCCGCGACCCCTCCCGCCGATCGAGAGCCGG
>DATHGU010000375.1:0-4873 GCA_035317495.1 Solirubrobacteraceae bacterium | reverse complement strand
CGGGCGCATGCGGGCACGTACCCTGTCAGGTTCCCAGGCCGAACCGGCGCGTTTGCAGCTATCAAGCCGCTAGTCTGCCGAGAATGCGGGGGTTCAAGCGGGGGTGCACTGCTGTAATTGCCGCCGCCCTTGCGCTGCTCGCCGGTTTCGCGGTGGAGGGAGCGACCGCGGCCGCGCCGGCGCTAAAGGCAATCTGGGGCCCAGCCACGCGCAACGGCGTTTCCCAGTTCCCGATCTACAGGGAACTCGGCGACCAGCTCTATCAGGACGACTTGCATTGGGACCTGATCGCCCGGCGACGCCCAAGGCACCCGCGCAACCCCAACGACCCCGCCTACGCCTGGCCGGCCGAGGTCACGTCGGCGCTGTCCGAAGCCAAGCGCTACCACATGAATGTCGCGCTGGAGATCATCGGCTCTCCGCGCTGGGCGAACGGCGACAAGCCGCCCCAGTGGAGGCCGTACTATCCCCGCGACTACGCCAACTTCGCGATCGCGGCCTCCAAGCGCTACCGATCGGTGCACCTGTGGATGATCTGGGGCGAGCCCTCGCGCTTCCACAACTTCAGGCCGCTGACACCCGCGCGGCCGTACGTGACGCTCAACGCGCATCAGCGGATCGCTCCCCACCTCTACTCGCGGATGCTCGACAAGGCGTACGGCGCGCTGAAGGCCGTCAGCCGCTCCAACCTCGTGATCGGTGGCATGACGGACTCCGCGGCGAGCATCTCGACGCCGCAGTGGATCGAAAACATGCGCCTCCCCGACGGCAGGCCCCCGAGGCTCGACATGTACGGACACAACCCGTTCAGCATCCGCTCGCCGAACCTCGCCAACCCACCCTCGCCCAACCAGCAGATCGATTTCTCAGATCTCGGTCGCCTCAGCGACCTCGTAAGTCGCAACCTGGGTCGCCCGGAAAATCTCGATCCGCAGCTGTTCCTGTCGGAGTGGACGATCCCCACGGCCATCGACACCGAGTTCAACTTCCACGTCGATCCGCGCGTGCAGGCGTTGTGGATCACAAACGGGCTGCGCATCGCTCGGCAGCTTCCGAGCATCTACGCGCTCGGCTGGATCCACCTGTACGACGAACCACCGGCGAGCGCCGGGGGGTTGATCAAGGCCGACGGCACGAAGAAGCCGGGTTACTTCGCGTGGAAGAACGGCTGAGGTCAACGGCGGCGGCCGAGGACCGGCGCTCGCCGCTCAGCGCGGCTGCTGTTCTGCCAGGAACGAGTGCAAGCGCTCGTTGTAGGACTCGCCGGTCGCCGGGATCGTATGGCCGCGTCCGCTGATCACCGCGCGGCTCGCCCGCAGCCGCTCGGCGAGCCTGTCGCAGACCGCCTCGAACACCGGCGAGTGCCCGCCGGAGATCACGAGCTTCGCAAACGGGGCTGCACGGAGCTTCTCCAGCGGAGGGTGGTACAAGGACCCCGACGACATCCCCGAGCGCCACTGGCGGCGGTACGGCGCGACGAAGCCCGGCCGACAGGCCGAATAAAAATATTAATTAATTAATTGTTCTATGGGACGATCACGTTGTCCGGATTCGGCTGCTCCTCGGGCGGCGCCTGGCTGTAGTCGCCGAAGGGGCCGTCGCGCTGGACCACCGCGCCGCTGACGCCCTCGCGTTCGGCCAGCTCGATGAACTCCTTCGCCTCCGGCGTGTTGCGCATCAGCCCGTCGAGCACCGGGCCGAGGAACTGCGTGGAGGCCAGTCCCATGTTCTCGTAGGCCTGGTTGACGATCAGCTTCATCGCGCTCAGCTGTGACAGGGGGATCGCGGCGAGCTGCCGCGCGCGCTCGGCGACCTCCGCCTCCAACCGCGCGAACGGCACCGCGGCGTTGATCAGCCCCGCCTCGACCGCTTGCAGGCCCGACAGCGGCTTGCCGGTCAGCGAGTATTCCTTGGCCTTGGTCAGTCCCAGTCGATACAGCCACATGCCGGTCAGGTAGCAGCCCCACATGCGCGAGTACGACGTGCCGATGCGCGCGTCCTCGCTCGCGATCACCAGATCCGCGCACAGCGCCATGTCGCTGCCGCCGCCCACGCACCAGCCGTGCACCTGCGCGATCACCGGCTTCGGCGAGCGCCACAGGCTCATGAACTTCGGCACGGGCCCCGCCTGCGAGGTGGCCATCGCGAAGTCCTTGCCCGCGTCCCATTGCCCGTCCGTCGTCAGCGCCTCGTCCCAGTGGTGAAAGCCGCCGCCCAGGTCGAAGCCCGCGCAGAACGCCCGGCCCGCGCCGCGCAGCACGATCACCTTGACCTGCGCGTCGGCGATCGCGCGATGGACGGCCGCCTCGAGCTCGTCGGGCATCGGCGGCACGATCGTGTTCAGCCGCTCCGGGCGGTTCAGCGTGATCGTCGCGACCTGCTCCTGAGCGTCGTACAGCAGCGTCTCGTAGGGCATCTGGCCTCCTCGCAATAGAACGGCACGATGCTATGGGCATTCCGCGGGCGACGCGCTCGGCCCAGCGGCCACCCGTTAGTGTCCCGCGCGATGGCTATGTCGGCTATCCGTTGATCGCGATGCGCGCGCTCGTGCAGCGGGTCACACGCGCGGCCGTCAGCGTCGGCGACAGGCAGGTCGCGGCGATCGGCCCGGGGCTGCTCGTGCTGCTGGGCATCTCCCGCGAGGACGATTCCGCGGCGGCCGACCGCCTGGCGCACAAGGTCCGCGCGCTGCGCGTCTTCGAGGACGCCGAAGGACGCATGAACGAGCCGCTCGGCGACCGCCAGATCCTGTCCGTCAGCCAGTTCACGCTGTACGGCGACACCGCCAAGGGCAACCGTCCGAGCTTCGTCGCGGCTGCGCCCGCGGAGCTCGCCGAGCCGCTGTACGAGCGCTTCTGCGAGCGTGCCGGCGCGCTGCGCGGCGAGTTTGGCGCGCACATGGCCGTCGAGCTCGTCAACCACGGCCCGGTGACCGTGCTGGTGGAGACGTGAGCGCGCGCGCGGCGGGCGGAGCGGACAGCGCGGGGTCGGCGGTGCGGCCGGCGCGGCGCAGGCCACGCTGTACGTGATTCCCGGCTCGCACGCCTGTAAGGCCGGCATGTTGCTGCTCGAGCACAAGGGGATCGCCTACCGGACTGTCGAGCTGCTCAGCGGAGCGCATCCGCGGCTCGTGCGCATGCGCGGGTTCTCCGGGCACCGTGCGCCGATCCGCCGGGTCGACGGGCGTTCGCACCGTTCGCTCTCGACGCTCGACCGCATGGGGACGGTACCGGCGCTGCGCTTCGGCTCCGAGCGCGTGCAGGGCAACCGCAATATCGCGCGCTTCCTCGATTGCGTGCAACCGCGGCCCGAGCTGTTCCCGGCGGACCCCGATCGCCGCCGGGCCGTCGAGGAAGCCGAGCTGTGGGCGGACGAGGTCCTGCAGATGGCCGCGCGGCGCATCGGGCTGGCCGGCGCGCTGCACGGTCTCGATGCGTTTCGCGAGCGCGGCAACGCCGGCCGGCTCGGCGCGCTGCTGTCGCGCAGCGAGCCGCATCGCGCGCTCGTCAGCCGGGTCTCCGCGCGCTTCGTCTTCCGCGCCAACCCTCGCTCCGAGCGCGAGCTGCTCGACGCGCTCCCGGCGATGCTCGAGAAGATCGACGCGTGGATCGCGGCGGGCGTGCTCGGCTCGGCGCAACTGAACGCCGCGGACTACATGATCGCGCCCAGCCTCGCTCTGATCGCCTACCTGCCGCAGCCGCGAGCGGAGATCGAAGCGCACCCGGCCGGCGCGCTGCTCGAGCGCGTGCTGCCCGAGCCGCTGGCAGCCGGCGCCTAGCGACGCCGCTCACAGCGACTGCAGCGGCACGCCTATCACGTTCAGCCGGCGCGTCAGGCCGTCGAGCGCGAAGGAGCGCAGCTCCTCCGCAGATGCGCCGAGGACCGATGCGTCTGCGCCGGCGGGCGGCGTGAGCGACTCCGCGACGGCCGGCAGCAACTCGCGCAACGTGTCGCGCACGACCTCGCCCATCGTGCCGTCGCCGGCGACTGCCTCCCGCAGGAACCACACGCCGTAGCCGATGTGCCGCTGCTCATCGTGGTGGATCTTCGTGTAGCCGGCCACGAAGCCCGGCAGCAGGCCCTCGCGCTGCAAGAAGCGCGTGGAGAACTCGAACGTCGTCAGGCCGAGCGTCGCCTCGAGGATCAGGTGATAGATCGTGACGAACGCGACCTTCGCGCCGGCATCGCCAGGGCTGGCGCGCAGGCGCTCGTGCGCCGCTGCCAGTCGCTCGTCGAAGATCGTGCGGAAGGCGGCCGACACCTCCTCGCGCGCACGCGCGACGTGCGCGGCGATCTCCGCGGGCTCGAAGACAACCTCATCCTGGAAGCGCGCATAGAACTGCATGTGCCGTGCCTCGTCGACCTGCTGCGTGGCGAGGAACGTGACCTCCTCCTCGCTCCCCTCGGCGCCCACCAGGCCCGCGAACTGCGTCGTGATGCGCTCCTCGGCGACCATCAGCGAGCCGAGCACGAACGTGAGGAGCGTGCGGTCCTCGAGCGCTGCCCATTGCTCGCGGTCGAGCGACAGGTCGAACTCCCAGGGGCTCCACTGCGCCTCCTCCCAGTGGCGGTAGAGCGTCTGCGGGCCGTACAGCGTCAGCTCAACCACTCACCGAGCTCCCAGGTCACGCCAGGAGGCTACTTGACGTTCCGCCCGGCGGAGTTGACCGCGTACCACTTCCCGCCGAACTGTTCGATGCCGGCGTAGGACGTTTCCGCACGTTCGCTCGTGGCGGCATACCGGTAGAGCGGGTGACCCGCGTACGTCACCTGCCGGCTGCCGTTCGCCAGCCTGATCGTGGACAGCAGCGACGCGTTCACGCCGGGACCGGCCGTCGGACTGCCCGACGTGGTCAGCGCCGGCCAGGCTGCC
>DATHGU010000374.1:0-10272 GCA_035317495.1 Solirubrobacteraceae bacterium | reverse complement strand
GCTGGTCCAGCCGCTTCTTCAGTTCCATCAGCAGCGGCGCCACCCAGTTGGGCTCGTTACGATAGAGACGCCACGGCAGCTTGATGAACGTGCTCAGCTCACGTCGGGACAATACGGGCCGAATCTCCACTGCCATTACGGCGCCACCTTATATGCCCACCTCGCCCGACGTCTTCGCCAAGGTCCATGGCCACGAGCGCGAACAGGTGCTGCGCGCCGCCCGCGAGGCTGACGTGCTGCCCTACTTCCATGTCCTTACTTCGGCGGCGATGCCGGTCGTGGAGATGGAGGGCGCCGAGCGGATCATGCTCGGCTCCAACAACTACCTCGGGCTGACCGGCGACGAGCGCGTGATGCAGGGCGCCGAGGACGCGCTGCACCGCTTCGGCACCGGCCTGACTGGCTCGCGGCTGCTCAACGGAACGATCCCGCTGCACCTCGAGCTCGAGCGCGAGATCGCCGAGTGGATGGAGTGCGAGGACGCGATCGTCTTCACGACCGGGCACCAGGCGAACGTTGGCACGCTCGGCACGCTGCTCGGTCCCCAGGACACCGTCATCGCCGACTCGGGCGACCACGCCTCGATCCTCGACGGCTGCCTGCTCTCGCGCGCCAAGCTGCGCCCGTTTCGCCACAACCGCCTGGACAAGCTCGAGAAGATGCTGCAGCGCGCGCAGGAGGACGGCGGCGGCGTCCTGGTCGTCGTCGACGGCGTGTTCTCGATGGAGGGCGACATCGCCCCGCTGAGCGACATCTGCGACCTGTGCGAGCGCTACGGCGCACGGCTGATGGTCGACGAGGCGCACGGCGCGGGCGTGCTCGGCGCGCGTGGCGCGGGAACGGCCGAACTGCTCGGCGTCGCCGACCGCGTCGACCTGCGCATGGGCACCTTCTCCAAGTCGCTGGCCTCCTGCGGCGGCTTCGTCGCGGGCTCGCACGAGGTGATCGAGTACCTGCGCTTGTATTCGCGCGCCTTCCTCTTCACCGCCTCGGGCGTGCCCGCCGCGATCGGCGCGGCGGCCGCGGCGCTGCGGGTGTTGCGCTCCGAGGACGGCCCACCGCTGCTCGCCCGCGTGCTCGCCAACGCGCGCCTGCTGCGTGACGGCCTGGAGGAGCGGGGGTTCGCCGTCGTCTCGCCGCAGGCCCTCCCGCGCGACGCAAACGTACAGGAGCACGCGCCGGGCATGCTGACCCATGCGCGTGGCGCCGAGACCGCACAGCAGACGATCGTCACGCCGATCGTGCCGGTGCTGGTCGGCGACGATTGGAAGGCCGCGCTGCTGTGGCGGGCGCTGTACGACGCCGGCGTGTTCGTCAACACCGCGCTGCATCCAGCCGTGCCCCCCGGAGGCGCGCTGCTGCGCACGAGCGTGATGGCCACCCACGACGCCGACACGCTCGAGCGCGCGCTCGAGGCGTTCACGCGGGTCAAACGGGAGTTCGAGGCCGATCACGGCCCTCTACCGGCGCCGCACGAGCGCGCAGAGCGCGGCGCCTGAGTCGCTCGAGCCCGCCTCGCGCTTGTCCAAATCTTCACAAGTCGCGGGGGCGAAGAAAAAGGTCGCTTCTAGCGTATGAAGCGCGCGAGCGCTGTTGACCGGACGCCCTGCGCTGTCATAGCTTGCGGAAGCGCTCTGCATGACGTTCGGGGTAACACCCAATTCTCATCAGTAGGGGGACCTCCGGGGACCGACAGCCACTGGTCGTTGGTCGATTCCGGACGCCGTCGCGGGGCGCGTACTCGTCAAAAATCAAGTACGTATGTTGCGCCGCGGAAGCCCGCCGGCGCAACGGGGAGAGTCCACATGAACGCGACAGCGATAATCGCCCCCCCTCCGCAGTACATGCGCGCGCTGGAACGCGCCAACAAGGTTCGTCTCGCCCGCGCGGAGCTCAAGCGCAGGGTCTCGATGGATGAGATGGACGTCGCCGAGGTGATCCTCGACTGCCCATGGGAGGCGGATAGCATGGCCGTAGCCGACCTGCTCACGAGCCAGCGCCGCTGGGGCCATACACGCTGCCGCAAGTTCCTCGCCCAGATACCGATGTCCGAGAAGAAGACGATCGGCTCGATGACCGACCGTCAGCGCCACACGCTGGCCGCGATGCTTCGCTCGGCCGGCCGGGGCCGCGCGTGGAGCGCGACCCCGTGGGTAACGGACAGCCTGACGAGAGCGTGAGCTGCCACCAGCCCGCGAGCATCCCGATCAGGCCGAGCCGCGGGCGTACCTCCCAAACCCCGCACCCGCCCTGTCCGAGATCGCTGACCGGCAAGCGCGCGAACTTGTAGCGACCGGGTTCGAGCTTCATCCGCTCCAGCAGCTCGTGCGAGCGGCGCTCGTGCTCGGCGCGCTCGCGCGCGAGCCGGCGAACGTCCTGCACGCGCCCCGCCAGCCGGTCGCGCTGGAGCTCGAGCTGCTCGAGGTTCAGCAGGCGCGGTCCGCCGAAGGCTTCGTCGGCGCTCCGTGCGGCATCGACGGGGATGTGCGGAAATGACCTCGCGACGATCTGCGAGAGCTCGCGCTCGAGCCGGGCCACCTGCGCGCGCAATGAGCGTCGCGCGGCCCGCTCGTCGATCGTCTCGACGACTGGTGTGCCACGCTCGATCATCAGCTGCTCGGACTGGCTCACGCGCCGACTCCTCCTCGTAGCGTCGGAAGCGACGATTCTACCAACGCCCGCAAGCGCCGGGCGCGCTCCCCGCAGGCGCCCGTCGACGCACGCCGCGTGGGCCGGGCCGCGCTCGCGGCGGGGCGGCGCGGGGCCGGCGCGGCGAGCCGCGGCGCGGCCCGGCGGCGCGCTCCGCTCAGGCGTGTTGCAGCGCCGCTCGAGCGCTCCACAGCGCCTCCTCGACATACAGCTCGGGTACGCCCGCGACCTGCACGGCGAACATAGTGAGACGTCGCGTCCGTGCGTCCGGCGCGTGATCGGGAGCGAGCTCGCCGAACAGCACCGCCAGCGCGGCCGAGGCGTCCGCGATCACCAGCCGGCCGATCGGCAGCTCGGGCGCCTCGGGGGCGTGCCCGAAGCGCTCCCCCGCCCGGCTCGGGCGGATTCCCAGAGGTCCGTCGAGCGCCTCGGAATCGAGCGCCCAAACGGGCACACCGACGTCGAGCAGGGCGATCAGCAGCACGTCCTCGAGCAGCCCGCCGGAGAGAAAGCCGCCCTTCATCATCCGCTCGAGCACGGCCGCCTCGATCGGCGTGCGGACGACCTCCGGATCGAGGCCGATCTGGCGGAAGAACACGCGGTAGGCCGAGGGCACCGGCTCGCGCCGGACGGCCACGGCCGTGGCGCCCCGAAAGCGGTTGGACAGTTCGCGCAGGCGTCCCTGGATGTCGGCCGGCGCCCCGCCCGTCAACGAGCCCGTCCGCCCAACCTCGACCTCGACGCTCAGCAGGCGCAGGCCCGGGAGCTCCTGCTCGACCTCACGCGCGCACCATCCGCACAGCGGCTCGCCCCCGCCGGCCGGTGCCGCCTCCACCGGATCCGGCCGGCCCGGCTGCTCCGGCAAGGGTGGCGGGCTCACGCCGCGGGCCCCTTCCATCCGCGCGCCCGCGATGCCGTCACCAGCTGCCCCACCCGTTCGCGCAGGGTGGCTTTCGACGGGCGCCGCAGGAGCGCCTTGCTCTGCACCACGCCACCGGGGTAGGCGAATGTCAGCTGCGGACAGGTGGCGAGCTTGTACAGCGCGGCCAGCGCGCCGTCGCGGTCGATCCCCACGGGCAGGCTCAGACCGCGCGAGCGGATCAGCCGGCGCAGCTGGGGGCGCTTGCCCTTGATCGCCACGGCTACGAAGCGCACGCCGGGAAAGGATGCCGAGACCGCCTGCATGTCGGCAAGCACGGCGGGGCAGGAGCCCGAATCGACAAACAGCGCCAGCACGACCGGCGCGTGTTCGTAGAGCTGGCAGATGTTGAGGATCTGCGGACCGCGCTCCGCGCACGCCGGCACGCGCCCTGCGGCGCCCTCGTCGGCGTGCGTGGCCGTGTCGGCGTCACCGTTCAGCGTGCCCAGCGCGAGCGGCACGGCGAACGGTGGCAGCCGTTCGCCCGGCGCTATGCCTTTCACGCCGTTCGGCTTGGTCACGATCGTGTTGATCGTGATCAGCGCCAGGATCAGCAGGGCGAGCAGCCCGACATAGCCTCCGTACCGAGGCGCCGTCCTGCGCTCAGGCTGGCTCATGGATGGGCCGGTGGACGGGCTCACCGGCGTCATCGCCGAGCCTCAGCGGCTCGTCGCGCCCGCCGTCCTCGGCGGCGGCGCCGGCCAGCACGAGCGCTGCTGGAAGCGCGACGAGCACGCCGACCAGCGACACGCTCAGGTCGATCAACGTGACCAAGCCGAAGTCGCGCAGCATCCTGATGTCCGACAGCGCGAGCACGCCGAAGCCGACGATCGCCGTGACTCCCGATGCCGCCACTGCGGCTCCGGTGCGCCGGTAGCTGCGCCGCAGCGCCTCGATCGTGTCATAGCCCGCCAGCCGCTCCTGGCGATGGCGCTCGGACAGCAGCACGCTGAACTCCGTCGAGATCGCGATCACGAGCGCTCCGAGCGTGACCGACATGGGGTTCAGCGGCACGCGCACGACGAACAGGATCAGCGCCGACCAGCCGCTCGCGAGGGCGATCGGAACGAGCGGCACGAAGGTTCGCCGCAGGTCCCCGCGGAACGCGAGAAGCAGGACGAGCGCAACGACCGCCAGGCTCGCGAGCAGCGTGGCGACGCGCCGCCACGGCGAGGCGACCTGCGCGGCCGACTTTGCGGCCAGCACGGGCAGACCGACCAGTTGCGCGCTGACGCCCCGGGGCGGATGGAGGCTCGCGCGCATCTGGTCGATCAGCTGCTGCTGCTGCTGCAGCCCCATCAACCGGATTCCGAACGCGAGCGTCGCCACGTGGCCGTCGGGCGCGATCACGCCCTGGGAGAAGTACGGCGGAATCGCATCGAGCACGCCGCTGATCTGGGCCTGCGTGAGCTTCGCGCGTTTGGCCGGCTTCGGCGATTTGGCGGAGCCGATCTGCGGGGTCGCCGTCGATTGTTCGGAGAACAGGTCGGGCAGCGAGAATGCCGGGCACAGGCGTGCCGCGCCGCAGCCCCGACGAGCGCTGTAGCCGAAGCGCTTCAGGACAGTGCTCTCATACGAGCTCATCCATTCGATCGTGGCGGGCGTCGTCAAGGACTTCCCCCGCACCATCAGGTCGATCTCACCGCCCACGCCGGTCGTCCGCTCGAGCGCGTTCAGCCCTTCCAGCGAGCCGAGCTTCTGAGGCACCAGCTTGGTGATGTCGGTCTCGACCTTCGTCTGCGTGTCGAGACCCCAGCCGAGCGCCGCCAGCGCGAGGCCGACGCCCAGCACGCGGCCTGGCCTGCGGACCGCGCCGACGAGCGCCGCGCGCGAGATCAGCCGCGTGAGCGGGCTCTCGCGCAGCAGCTCGCCGGCGCCGCGCCAAGCCGCCGAGACGCGTGCGGCGATCAGCTCGCGCCCGCCGACCAGGACGCGAACGCGTCCCGCGTGCGTGTGGACCCGTTCGCCGCCACCGAGCGTGAGCACAGCCGCGCCTGCAGTCAGCGCACAGAGGAACGCGAGGACCACGCCGGCGACAAGCAGCAGCCCGAAGCCACGGACCATCGGCACGGGCGAAAGCGCCAGCACGAGCATCGCGCCGGCGCTCGCCGCGCCGGCCGTGGCGATCGTCGGGGCGCCGAGCGCCGCCGCCCGGCCCACGGCCTCGCCGCGGACGCGGCCGCCACGTTCGGACTCCTCCTGCACGCGCGACTGGAACTGGATCGCGTAGTCGACCGCCAGCCCGACGAGCACCGGCAGCACAGCGATCGAGGCCATCGTCAGCGACGCGCCGGCGAGCGACAGCGCGCCGAACGTGAGCGCCGCGGCGAGCAGTGCGACGGCGAGCGGCAACAGCCGCGGGC
This sequence comes from Solirubrobacteraceae bacterium, assembly GCA_035317495.1. Classification (GTDB taxonomy): domain Bacteria; phylum Actinomycetota; class Thermoleophilia; order Solirubrobacterales; family Solirubrobacteraceae; genus Palsa-744. The sequence continues at coordinate 4,341 of DATHGU010000374.1, read as the reverse complement.
GTCCCGTGAAGACGAGGCCGAGGGTCGCCGCCATCACGAGCAGCACCGCCACCAGCAGCAGCTCGATCGACTGGGTGATCGAGTCGGTTAGATCCGAGACGATCACCGGCTCACCCGTCACCAGGTAGGTCTCGCCGTTCTGCAGGCGCCACTGCGGCATCGCCACCGCGCTGCGGATCAGGCCGATCGTGCGAGTGCGCTGGGACTCGCTCAGCCCCGCCCTCATGCGGACCGACACGAGCGCCGCGTTGCGGCTCGGGAAGAGATAGGCGAAGCGCTGCTTGGGCGTGCCGGCCGGCTTGGTCGAGTCGAACACCAGCGTCGAGGTGAAGTTGTGATCCTGGAGGCTCGGCCGCGAGGTCAGCCCGTACTGCAGCGCGACCTTCACCAGGCCCTCCTGGAAGCGCGCGATCGTGATCTTGCTGGCCTGCAGGCCGAGCGCCCGCGCTTCGCTGGAGCTGAGGCCGCGGCGCAGCGCGGCCTGGCGGACGACGCGTTCGGCCTGCTTTGCCTGCGCTTGCGCCTGCTTGGTCTGGCTGGCGAGCTGTTCGTCGATCTGGTTGGCCGCCTCGTTGATGAACGTGCCGGGGCCTAGCACGACCTTGACCGTGTGCGCCCGTGCCAGCTGGCCGCACGGGCCGCGCGACCCGCCCTCGGCGGCCAGCGCGGGCGCCGGCACGTTCCCCGACAGGCACCCCTCCAGGCCGAGCAGCCGCTGGATGTCCGAGCTCAGCACGAGCTTCTGCAGGTCGCCTTTGACTAGCACCTCGACCGGCTCTTGGCCGAAGTTCCGATAGAAGCTCTCGGTCGCGCGGTACTCCGAGCTGGACCCCGACACGAACGTGTTCGTCGCCGCCGTCGGGTGCAGCCGTAGGGCGAGGGCAGCGCCGGCCAGGCCGAGCACGACGGCGATCGCGATCACCAGACGGGGCCTGCGCGCGGCACCGCCGGCCAGCGACGAGAGGATCTGCGACGCGTTCACAGGTGGAGGCTAACCGGGCGCGCCGGCTCGGCGCGCTGACCGGCGGCCAGGGCTACTCCATGCCGAGGGGTCCGGCTGCTTCACCGGAGAGAAACTGCCGCACGAACGGGTTCTCCGAGGCGAACAGCTCCTCGGCCGGCCCGGATTCGACGATCCGGCCCTTCCACAGGACGGAGATGTGCTCGGCGACGCGACGTGCGCTCATGATGTCGTGCGTGATGACCACGTAGCAGCCGCCGTGCTCGGCGTGGATTTCCTTGATCAGCTCGCACAGCAGCGCCGTGCGCACGGGATCGAGCCCGGAGTCGGGCTCGTCGAACAGCACGATCTCGGGATCGAGCACCAGCGCGCGCGCGAACCCCGCGCGCTTGCGCATGCCGCCGGAGAGCTCGTTGGGCATCTTCGCGCCCTCGCCGCCGAGGCCGACCTCGCTCATCCGCCGGTTGACGATCTCGGCGATCTCATCATCGCCCTTCTCGGTGTGCTGGCGCAGCGGGAAGGCGACGTTGTCCCATAGGGTCAGCGAGCCGAACAGCGCGCCGTCCTGGAACAGCACGCCGAACTTCTTGCGCATCTCGAACAGGTCCGCGTCGGGCAGGCTCGGCACCGACACGCCCTGCACGATCACATCGCCCTCGTCCGGATAGAGCAGCCCGACGATGTGCTTGATGCAGACCGACTTGCCCGTGCCCGACGGGCCGATGATCATCGAGATCTTGCCCTCGGGCAGCCCCATGTTCAGCCCGCGTAGGACGTGGTTGCGGCCGAAGGACTTGTGCACGTCGATGAACTCGATCGCGTCCGGCGCCTCCGTCGGGCGGATCGCGCCCGTGTGGAGCTCGAACTCCTCTGCCTCGGCACCGGCAGGCGTCTTGCCTGACTCCTCGACGGCCATCCTCAGCCTCCGATCGGGGCGCGCGGGTTGGCGCCCCAGAAGATCTGCGTTCCGAGCATTCCGATGACGTGCACGAGCACTAGGTTTAGCACCATCGACTTGGCCGTCGCGCGGCCCACACCCACGGGCCCACCACTGGCGTTGTAGCCGTAGTAACAGGCCACGAGCACGATCGCGGTGGCCATGAACATGGCCTTGATCACGCTGTAGAGGAAATCCGGCGGATTCTGGAATTGCCAGAAGATCAGCAGATATCCGCCGGAGGAGACGTAGCCGATCTGCTGCACGACGGCGATATAGGAGGCCAGGAAGGCCGCGCCGATGCCGGCAAGGTACATGAACGGCAGGACCAGCCAGGCGGCCAGCAGGCGCGTCGCGCAGAGGAAGGTCATCGAGTTGATGCCCATCACCTCGAGCGCGTCGATCTCCTCGGAGATGCGCATCGCGCCGAGCTCGGCGACGATGCCCGTGCCGACCTTGGCGGCCATCATGTAGCCGAACGCGTACGGGGTGATCTCGCGCAGGTCGCACCACGCCGAGAACACGCCCGAGTAGGCGGGGGCGCCCTGCGCCGCGGTGAAGTACGCGCCCTCGATCCCGCACTGCAGGCCGAGGATGAACATCAGCGTCCAGATGATCGTCGTCGAGCCGACGATCAGGATGCCCGCCTGGCGCAACCCCTCGCCGAAGAAGCGAAAGACCCGCAGGCTGTATACGTCGCCGACGATTTTGCCGGTGAACTTGCCGATTTCGCCGGTCGCCGCGAGCCATTCGCGCGGCATCGCCAATAGGCCGTTCATCGTGCGGCCTTCCTCTCAACCGCGGCGGTCACTTGATCACCAGGATCTGCGGATGGGTGGCCAGCAGCGTCTGCGTGAAGACGTAGTCGAAGGAGAAGATCGCGGTGAAGGCGAGCACGACGGCCTCGTTGACCGCGCGTCCCACGCCCTCGGCGCCGCCGGAGGCGGTCATGCCCTTGTAGCAGCAGACGATCGCGATGATCGCGCCGTAGATCGTCGTCTTCAGCACCGAGCCCCACAGGTCCGTGGTGGTGGCGTTGGCGAACAGCGTGCCCCAGAACGGACCGAGCGGCTGCCCGTTGACGAGCTCGGCGATGATCCCGCCGAAGATGCCGAACAGCAGCGCGTAGATGTCGAACAGGCCGGTGACGACCATCAGGGCGAGAAAGCGCGGCACGACGAGGTTCTTGACGGGGTCCACGCCCAGCACCTGCAGGGCGTCGAGCTCCTCGCGGATCTTGCGCGCGCCGAGATCGGCGGTGATCGCCGTGCCGGCCACGCCGGCCACCACGATCGCGGTCACGCTGGGCCCGATCTCGCGGACCGCGCCGAGCACGAAGAAGCCGCCGAGGCGGTCGAGCGCGCCGAAGAGGGTCAGGAAGTTGGCCGCCTGCAGACCGGGCGCGGCGTAGCACAGGCAAACCGTCGAAACCAGCAGCGGAAACCAGCACAGGCGCAGCGCGAAGAGGAACTGCGAGACGAGCTCTCCGCCGTACGGGTACGGCGGGCGCAGGGCAGACCAGATCGTCTTCCCCGTGAGGATCATCATGTCCCCGAATTCCTCAAGCACATGCCGCGCCGGGACGAATGCCCGCTCGGCGACGCTGCGAACCATCTCTGCTGCCCCTCCTCGGGTCGCGGTCGGTGGTCTGCGGAACTCTACGCGATGCGCCCCGCATGCGCCACCCACTACCGCGCCGCGGCCACGCGGGGACTCGCTGACCGCGCGCGACGGCCACTGATATCGTCACGCGACCGTGAGGCGGCGAGGAGTCATCCCGGTGGTGCTCGTCGGCGCATGCGCCGCGATGCTCGCGAGCGGCTGCGGCGGCGGCAAGCAGCAGGACGTCGGCGAAGCGAAGCGCACGTACAAGATCCGGGTCGTGAGCGCCAGGTTCGACGCGACGCAGGCGATCGCGCGACCGGCGGTCATGCGCATCAAGCTGCGCAACGCAGACGCCAGGACGATCCCCAACCTGGCGGTCACCATCGACTCCTTCTACTACACCGAAAGCTATCCCGAACTGGCCGCCAACAAGCGCCCCGTGTGGGTCGTCGAACAGGGCCCGGGGAAGATCCCCGCGCGCCCGGTGCAGAGCACGGCGATCAGCCCGCCTGGGGGCGGCCAGACGGCCTACGTGAACACCTGGGCGCTTGGTCCGCTCGCGCCCGGGCGCACGCAGACCTTCGAATGGAAGGTGGCGCCGGTGAAGGCGGGAGCGCACACGGTCCACATCGAAATCGCCGCCGGGCTCGCGGGCCAAGCGAAGGCGACGCTTGCAGGCGGCGGCCGGCCGACGGCCGCGTTCGAAGCCCACATCGCCCCGGCACCGCCCTCCACCCACGTGGACCCGAGCACCGGTAAGGTGCTCGCTGGCACGTACCCCGCGCAGCCGTAGGCCGGACGGCCATGCACCGGGCCCGCCCCGCATGGCCGTCCGGCC
>DATHGU010000373.1:0-6277 GCA_035317495.1 Solirubrobacteraceae bacterium | reverse complement strand
TGCCGATCGAGGAGGCCTCGGCGAAGGTCCGCAGCGGCCCGCCACAGGACGACGAGGACGATTACGCCCTCCCGACATGGGCCGGCGTCGTGCCGATCGTCAGCCAAGCGGGCGAGCCGGAGCCCGACCCACGGCTGGCGGCGGGCATCGCGCCACCGCGCTCGGCGAGCGCCTACGCGCGCCCGGGCAGGCCGTGACCCCGTAGGTAGGCCTCGGCGTCCATCGCCCGCCCGCCGGGCGGCTGCACGACGAGCAGCTCGAGCGCTCCGGAGGCGCAGAGAACCAGCAGGCGCCCGTCGCGGCTGACGACACCGCGCCGCTCGCCTGCGCCATGCCCGCCGGGCTCCTCCGCCCGGTGCTCGCGCGTCGGATCGGGCACCGTCGACGGGTCAGGCGCCAGCGCCGCGCGGTGCACGCCGAGCAGTGAGCCGTCGGGCAGCTCGACGCGGGCGCCGATGTGCGGATGAAGCGCCCGCACGACGCGCTCCAGCTCGCGCGCGTCACGCGACGGGTCGAGCAGTCGATCCTGCGGGCCGATCTTCTCGGCATAGGTCGCCGGCGCCTCGTCCTGCTCGACGAACGCAGGCGGGCGTCCCTGCGCTTTCTCCTCGAGCGCGCGGAGCAGCAGCGCGGCGCCGAGCTCTGCTAGGCGCGGCGCGAGCGAGCCGTACGTGTCCTCCGGCCCGATCGGCTCCGGCGCGGCCAGGCACACCGGGCCGCTGTCGAGACCCGCGGTGAGGCGCAGGATCGAGACGCCGGTCTGCTCGTCGCCGGCCATGATCGCGCGCTCGATGGGCGCTGCGCCACGCCAGCGTGAGAGCAGCGACGGGTGCACGTTGAGCAGCTCGTGCCGGGAGAGCAGCGGCTCCTTGATCAGCGCGCCGAACGCGCACACGACGACCGCCTCCGGGGCAACGCTCGCGATGCGCTCGACCGTCGCCGCGTCGTTGACGCTGTCGGGCTGCTCGAGCGCCAGCCCCAGCGCACGCGCTCGCTCGGCGACCGGCGGCGAGGCGAGCCGCCTTCCGCGACCGCGCGGGCGGTCGGGACGCGTCAGCACGAGCGCGGGACGGTGGCGCGCGCTGGCCGCCAGACGCTCGAGGATAGTCGCCGCGAAGTCGTTCGTGCCGAGGAAGACGGTGCTCAATCGGGCCGCGGCAGGCGGCCGCTAGGCGGCGCTCGCCGTCTCCTGCGCCTCGCGCATCGCGCGCATCGCCTCCTTGCGCGCCTCGCGCGAGATGCGGTCGAGGATCAGCACGCCGTTCAGATGGTCGATCTCGTGCTGGATGACGCGCGCCGGCAGCCCCTCGGCCTCGATCTCCAGCTCCTCGCCGCTCGCGTCCTGCGCGTGCACCCGCACGCGCATCGCGCGCTGCACCTCGACGTGCACGCCCGGCAGGCTGAGGCATCCCTCCAGCGCACCCTCCTGCTCCTCGCTCTCCCACTCGAGCACAGGGTTCACCAGGGCCGTCAGCTCGTCCTCGGGAAACGCGCGGTAGACGAGCACGCGGTGAAGGATCCCGAGCTGAGTCGCCGCGAGGCCGACGCCGAGCGCGTCGTGCATCAGCTCGCCCATCCGCTCGATCTCCCGCTTCAGCTCCTCGTCGAAGCGCTCGACCGGCAGCGCGCTCGCGCGCAGCACCGGGTCGCCGAGCTTGCGCACGTACCGCAGCGCCGCGTCGCGTCGCGCGCGCGTCTCGGGATCGAGCTCGGCGGGCTCCGGCGCGTCCTGCTCGCGCTCGACCTCGACGTCGGCGTCCTCAGACGCCGGGGCCGGGAGCTCCTCGAGCTCCGTCGGTCGCTCCTCGAGCGCCTGCTCGTCGCGCGTGTCTTCCTCTGCGTCTGCGGCCATCTAAGCGCTCAGTTTATGAGGCGCGAGGGAAGCAGGCGCGGCGAGCGACGAGCGAGTTATCTCTTCAGCTTCTCGGTCATCGTCTGCGCGAGCGAGAACGGGCTGCCGCCAAGCGAGGACTGGAAGGAGAAGCCGATCGCGATCGGCAAGCCCCTTTTGTGCCGCAGCGCGTTCTTCAACGCCTTCAGCGCGGATGCGCTCGGCTTCAGCGTGACGGTCACGGTGCCCGCGACCACGACCCTGGTCGTCTTGGCGAAGACAATCTTCGCTGGCCGGCACTTGCCGCCCAGTTTGATGAAGCCCCTCGTGCAGCTGCTCGACGAGAACGCTCCGAACTTGCCGTTCTTGAACATCGCGACCGAGCTGAACTTGCCGGGATTAACGACCGACGTGGTGAACGTGATCACGCCTGTTTTGGCATTCAGACGCCCGTGCGGGGGCGGAAAGTGGCTGTTCGGAAGAACGGCGTCCGCGCCCGTCGGCGTCGATGTCGAGCCCGTAGTCGATGTCGAGCCCGTAGTCGATGTCGAGCCCGGAGTCGATGTCGAGCCCGGAGTCGCCGCCGTCACGAGGATCTGGTGCGAGGTGGAGTTCGTTTCGCCGCCGTTGTCAGTGACCGTCAACGTGACCGTGTATGTGCCCGGGGCACCGTACGCATGACTCGGCGTCGCGCCGCTGCCAGCGCTGCCGTCGCCGAAGTCCCAAATGAAGGTCGCGATCGACCCGTCGGCGTCGGCCGAGCCAGCGCCGTTGAAGCCCACCGTCGAGCCGGCCGTGGTCGGGTTGGGCGAGATCGTGAACGACGCGGTCGGGGCCAGGTCGTTGGGGGTCAATGCGAAGTTCTGCGTCGCCCACTGCGAACTGCCCAGAGCGTTGGGTCCATTGAACTGATTGGAGCCCCACACGGCGTTATTGCTATTCGGGTCGACGCTCGCGCCAGCGTAGTCGCCCCAGCGACATGGTTCAACTCCGCCCGATTCGCTGGGACAGCTGAAGTCGGCGTCGACCGCACTCGACGACGCGAGCGTGATCGGGCTGTTCATCGTGCCAAGCGGCGCCGAGCCGATCCGTGACTGGGCAACGATCTGGACCAGGGCGCTGTCGCTGCCGGTGTCGTAGTTGATCACCGCGCCCCCCGCGAGCGTCGGCGCGATCGCGCCATTGAAGACGAACTTGGTGGGATCGGAGATCGTGCCGACTTGCCGCGCTTCCAATTTACTCGGAACGAGCTCGTACCAGCGCACAACGCTGCGCGTTCCGCCGGCGATCGTGTGCTGCGTCCACACGGCCTCGGCGCCACCGGCGTTCGGATCGGCCGCAGCCACCGCCTGGGTGAGACGGGTGTCGCTCGAGTCGAGATGGTCACCCGTTCCGGGCTGGGGCACGCTGGGCGGAAATGAAAACGTCGGCACCGCAGGAGCGCCCAGCTGTTCCAGTTTCGGTGCTCCCCCAGTTCCGCCGACTCGCCAGATCATGACGTTTTTCCCGCCTACGTCGGCGGCCACGACATATCCTTCGGCGGATTCGTCGGCGACGGTCGCCGGCTCTGGCGTGAATGCAGGATTTCCGGCAACCAGGGTTTTTAGGGGTACCGTCGGGCTACCGAAGGCCGACAGCGGAGGGGCTGCTTCGCAGGCTACAATCGCTCCGCTTGACGGTTTGGGGAGCGAGAAGATTCGAGCCGTGGTGAATTCTTCGAATCCGGATGATTCGAAGCTGTTCGTTCCGATGATGATGTGTGAGGCATCAAGCCCGAGCTTAGGATAATCCTCGAACGTTTTTTCACCTACGAAGCTGTAGGAGTAGTGGCACCAGCCGCCTCCCGCTTTTGTGCTCAGATTGGTCGGGTCGCTCGTCTTGGAGAACCCCATGTACAAGATGTTGGCGCCCGGCGAGCAGCGGATCGCCACATAGAACCAGCGTTTGGTGCTCGGGTCGTATTTGATCTGCGGGTCGCAGACTTCTTCGCCCTGCACGAACGTATCGATCGCGACGGGCGATTTGACTGGCGATTGGATCAGCGTCAGTCCTTCGCGTGCGTAAGCGGCCACCTCGTCGTTAACGATCTCGACGTAGTCGTCGGGGCCGATCGCGCCGGTGGTGTCGGGCGGCGTGATATCGGCGCCAGCTTCTTCGATCTGGGCTTCCGCGCTGATACCGGCCTTGTTAAGCGTGCCGAAGACCGCGGCCGCAGGCGACGATCCCGATGTCGCGAGCATGGCTGGCGCTGCGGTTCTCCCGCTGGAGGCTCTGGTTTGCGCAACGTGATCGGCCTTCTGCTTCGCTAGGGCGTATCCGGCGGGGTCGATGACGCGCAACGGCACGATCGTCCGCGTGGCTGCCGTCCGGGGACCCTTAGGCGGATTAGCCACCTGCCCGTGAATGGTCGCCGATGGCTCGAGCGTTTTACCGTGCCCAGCCGCCAGGGCAGTTCCCGGAACGCACGCGAGACCGGAGACGAGCAGCGCCAGCACCAACGGGCGTCGTCTGGTGACGGTTGAAGTGCGCGTCGGGCTACGCAACCTGGACTCCCGAGGATTGACTTGACCGGATGACCGCTGGCCAAGCGTCCCGGCGCGGGCAAGCATAGCGCCGCATCCGGCGCGCCTATGCACCCGGATTGCCCGCCTGGACACGTTTACTACTGCGGATCGACGTCCACGCTGAAGTTGACGGCCGCGTGCTCGCGCATCGCAGCGACGCGCTGGACGGCCTCGCCGATCGCCGCGACTGCCGGCCGGCGCTCGGCGGCCTTGACGAGCAGGACCTGGCGCTCGCGCCCGCGCAAGCGGAACAGCGCCGCCGGGCCGAGCACGTCGCTCCCGGGCGAGGAGGGCGAGAGCAGCGCTCGCAGGGCTGCCGCGGCCGCGTGCGCGTCGCGCGACTCGACGGCGCTGCAGACGATCCTGATCAGATGTGAGAACGGCGGGTAGGCGAGGGCTTCGCGACGCTGCAGCTCGCCGGCCAGGAACCCGTCGCTGTCGTGCCGCGCCGCGTGCTCGATCGCGCGCGCCTGTGGTGCGATCGTCTGCACGAGCACGCGGCCTTCTCGGCCGCGCCCGACGCGCCCCGCGAGCTGGGCGATCAGCGCGAACGTCCGCTCCTCCGCGCGGAAGTCGGGGAAGCGCAGCGTGGCGTCGGCGTCGAGCACCACGCCCAGTGCCACGTCGGGGAAGTCGTGGCCCTTGGCGACCATCTGCGTGCCGATCAGCACGCCGCAGTCGGCCGCCTCGAAGCGTCGCAGCAGCCCCCCCGCGCCCGAGAGGACGTCGGCATCGAGGCGGAAGATCGGAAAGCCGCCGTCGTCGAGCACGGCGCTCAGCTCGTGCTGCACGCGCTCGGTCCCGGCACCGTGCCTGGCGACGGACATCGACGAGCACGTACCGCAGCGCTCCGGCGCGGGCTCGCGGTGGCCGCAGTGGTGGCAGCCGACGAAGCCCTCGGCGCGGTGCAGGACGAGCGCGACGTCGCAGTGCGGGCAGCTCCATACGCGACCGCACGAGCGGCAGGAGAGGAAGTTGGACCAGCCGCGGCGATTGAGCAGCACGATCGCCTTGGCGCGCGCCGCGCGCACCTCCGCGAGTGCCTGCGCGGTCTCCGGGTGCAGGCCGTGCTGGGCGATCTCCGGCCCGTCGCCGCGCATGTCGAGCACCTCGACGGTCGGCAGCGGCCGCCCATCGACCCGCCTCGGCAGCCGCGAGGGGCGCGTGCGGTGTGCGCTCTCGGCGCGCGGCGTCGCACTGCCGAGCAGCAGCAGCGCCTCGCTGCGCCGGGCCCGCTCGGCGGCCACGTCGCGTGCGTCATAGCGAGGATCGCCTTCGTGCTTGTAGGACGCGTCGTGCTCCTCGTCGACGACGATCAATCCCAGCTGCTCGATCGGCGCGAAGACGGCCGAGCGCGGACCGACACAGATACGCGCGTCGGCCTCGCGCAGGCGCCGCCACTCCGCATAGCGCTCGGCTGGGCGCAGCTGGGAGTGAAGCACCGCGACGGTCTCGCCGAAACGTTCGATGAAGCGCCCGACGATCTGCGGCGTCAGGGCGATCTCGGGGACGAGCACGATCGCCCCGCGGCCGTGCTCGAGCGCGATCTGCGCGGCGCGCAGGTAGATCTCCGTCTTGCCGGATCCGGTCACGCCGTGCAGCAGCCGCTGCTCGACGCCGCGATCGCGCAGTGCGCCCTCCAGCGAGGCGAGCACGGCCTGCTGGTCGGCGTTCAGCACGGGCGGCTCGCCCGCGCGCGATCCGACCGCCAGATGAGACGGGCGAGGCACGGCGCGGCGCTTGCGCCCGCTCAGCCTGCGGATCGCGCCGGGCGGTAGCACGAGCGCCAGCGCGCGGGCGATCGTCGAGCAGTACTCGGCCGCGATCCACTCGGCCAGCGCGACCATCTCGGCAGGCACGCCGAGCTCCAGCGCACGCAGCG
>DATHGU010000372.1:0-9611 GCA_035317495.1 Solirubrobacteraceae bacterium | reverse complement strand
CGCGGGATGGGCGAGCACGCGCGGCTGGTGATGGTGACCCATCCCGTCCTCGACTCCAGGCTCCGGGACGCCGTGCGGCGCCTCGACGAGTTCGACTTCGTGCGCTCGACGCCGCGCACCATCAGGGTGATCGAAGAGGAGTTCGGATGAGCCCGACGCCGCCTGTCGACGAGGTCCCGCGCGTGCCGCTGCCGCGGGTCGAAGGGGCCGCCTTCTCGGGCACGCACGTGCCGCTGATCGAGCGCTACCACGAGCGGCTGCCGTTCGAGGTGGGCGACAAGCTCGTCAGCCTGCAGGAGGGCTCGACGCCGCTGCTGCGCGCGCCGGTGATCTCGGAGATGGTGGGGGCGACGGTGCGCCTGAAGCTCGAGGGCGCCAACCCGACGGGCTCGTTCAAGGACAGGGGCATGACGTGCGGGGTGTCGGCCGCTGTACGCGACGGCGCGAAGGCCGTGATCTGTGCCTCGACGGGCAACACGGCGGCCAGCGCGGCGGCGTATGCGGCGCGCGCGGGCATCACCTGCGCGGTGATCGTGCCGGAGGGCAAGATCGCTCAGGGCAAGATGGCGCAGACGCTCGTGCACGGCGCGCGCGTGATCTCGCTGAAGGGCAACTTCGACCAAGCGTTGACGCTCGTGCGCGAGCTGACCGACACGCACCCGATCGTGCTCGTCAACTCCGTCAACGAGTTCCGCATCGAAGGCCAGAAGACGGCCGCCTTCGAGATCCACGAGGGCCTCGAAGGCGGCCTTGAAGCGCTCTGCATCCCGGTCGGCAACGCGGGCAACATCACCTCCTACTGGCGCGGCTTCCGCGAGATGGGCGCGGCACCGAAGATGCTCGGCTTCCAGGCCGAGGGAGCCGCGCCGCTGGTCGAGGGCAAGGTGATCGAGCACCCCGAAACGGTCGCCAGCGCGATCAGGATCGGCAACCCCGTGCGCTGGGAGGACGCGATGGCGGCGGCCACCGACTCGCGCGGCTCGATCAGGATCGTCAGCGACGCGGAGATCCTCACCGCCTACAAGCTGCTGGCATCGAGGGAAGGCATGTTCTGTGAGCCCGCCTCGGCGGCGTCGGTGGCCGGCCTGCTGAAGTACGGCGCGGAGGGCGCGGAACAGATCGTTTGCGTGCTGACGGGTCGCGGCCTCAAGGACCCGGAGACGGCGCTCGCCAACAACGACGGCCGTGTGATCCAGTGCGTCGCCGAGACGGCGGCGATCGAGGAAGCGGTGTTGGGTGATCCGTAGGCGCTTGGTGCGCGTGCCGGCGTCCTCGGCAAACCTCGGGCCCGGTTTCGACTGCATGGCGGCGGCGCTCGCGCTGCACCTCGAGCTGGAGGTGGTCGAGACGGGCGAGTTCGCGGTCGAGTCGGACCTGCCAGTGGACAGCGGCCGCGAGAACCTTTGCGTGCGTGCGTTCGAGCAGCTGCACACGGCCGACTCCTTCACGTTCAGGATCCGCTCGGAGATCCCGCTGTCGGGTGGCTTGGGCTCGAGCGCGGCGGCGATCGTCGCCGGGATGATGGCGGCCGACCACCTGTTCGAGATGGACGCCGACCTGTTCGCGCAGGCGCGTGCGCTCGAGGGTCACTCCGACAACGTCGCCGCCGCGCTGTATGGCGGCTTCGTGCTGAGCGCGGATGACCAGGCCACGCGCTTCGAGCCGCCGACCGGACTGGAGGCGCTCGCGGTCGTCCCCGACGAGGCCGTGCGCACGAGCATGGCGCGCGCCGTGCTGCCCGAGCAGGTGCCGCTGTCCGACGCGGTGTTCAACGTCGCCCACGCGGCCCTGCTGACACTCGGCCTGGCGCGCGGCGACTGGGACCTGCTGGCGCGTGGCCTGCAGGACCGCCTGCACGAGCAGAGGCGCGCCGAGCTCTTCCCGCGCTCCTATGAGCTCGCCTCGCGGGCGCGTGAGCTGGGGGCGCTCGGCGCGACGATCTCAGGCGCCGGACCGACGGTGCTGGTGTGGTGCTTCTACGAGCAGACCGGCTCCGTCGCGGAGGCGCTGCTGGGGGAGATCGAGGGCTGGGCGAGCCTGGTGCGGGCGCCGTTTGAGCCGCAGGGCGCGTACGTGAGCGAGCTCTAGCCGCATCAGCCGACGCGGCTTGGCCCAGTGCGGACCGGCTAGCGCAGCTCGGCCAGGCGTCGCCCCGCGTCGCCCAGGCTAGGCAGCCGCTCGAGCAGTTCGCCGGCCAGGTCGAGGTAGTCGGCGCCGAGGTCCGGGCGATAGTCGAGGATCGACCGCGCGCGCTCGGCCGACTCGGCGTAGGCGATCGAGGCGCGCACGACGGTGTCGAAGACCTGCTCGCCGAAGCGCTCCTTCAGCGAGGCGAGCGCCTCGCGCGAGTGAACGGTGCGCATGTCGGCGAGGTTCAGCAGCACGCCCAACAGGGACAGCTCCGGGTTCAGGCCGTCGCGCGCGAGCTCGACCACCTCCATCGCCTGCTCGACTCCCTGCAGCGCGAAGTACTGGGCCTCCGCGGTGATCAGCGCGCGATCGGCCGCGACCAACGCGTTGACGGTCAGCAGGCCGAGCGAGGGGGGGCAGTCGATCAGGATCAGCTCGTACTCCTCGGGCACTGTGGCGAGCGCGCGCCGGAGCGTCAGCTCGCGCCCCATCTTGCCGCCCAGCATCAGCTCGGCCTCGGCGAGCGTCAGGTTGGCGGGGATCAGGTCCTCGTGGATCGCCTGCGCCGCGCTCGCGCGTCCGGACAGCACATCGGCGATCGTCGGGTCGACGTCGGGCGGCACGTCGAAGTAGTCGGACAGGTTGCCCTGCGGGTCGAGGTCGACCGCGAGCGTCCGCAAGCCGCTGCGGCGGAAGGCATCGGTCAGGGTGCGCACGGCAGTCGTCTTGCCGGTGCCTCCCTTCTGCGAGAGCACGGCGATGGTGTCAGCCATTGTCGGCGCGATACTACGTGTCCGCGCGATGCCGCGCGATGCCGCGCGCGGCGGGCGCGGGGCGCCGCGAACGAATCATCCGGCGCCGTGCAGAGCGCTCGAGCCCTCGCTCCCGGCGGCGGCCGCGCGCTCGGGCGCGACGACCAGGAAGCTCAGGCGGTAGCGACCGACGATGATCTCGTCGCCGTCCTCGAGCACCTTCCCTTCGATGCGCTCGCCGTTCACGTACACGCCGTTGAGGCTGCGGTCATCGAGCACCCGCACGCCATCGGGCTGGCGCACGATCAACGCATGCCGGCGGGAGACGGTTGGGTCATCGAAGCGCACATCAGCTGCCAGGCTGCGCCCGATGCGCGTCCACTCGCGGGTCAGCGCGACCGTCTGCGCCTCGCCGCCGTCCTCGAAGCACAGGTACTCGCCGGGCTGCTCGAGTCGATCCCGGACTTCCGCCAGCTGCGCTTGGCGATCCGCGGGGGCGGGCTCGGAGAGCATGCCGCCGTGACGCACGGTGTCTTGTCCCGCCGACTGCGGTGCGTTGCTGAACAGCGAGGCGCGCACGAAGTCGGTTCCGCCGCAGCCGGGGCAGTCGGTCAGCGTGTCGAGCCCGGTCAGCGTCAGCACGTAGCCGCAGCTTCGGCAGCAGAAGGAGCCCGCACCGACAAAGGTCCCAGTACCAAGTAGATCCATGCTGCTCCTCCCTTCTTGCTCGGAACTCCGCTTGGCTGCTTCACGTCGAGGGAAAGCTCGTGACGATCATAACAAGTTGTCCATTGCGGCAGAGTCCAGATTCCCGCATCTACCGCAAAGTAGAACTCGCAACGGCTCCCATTATGGACATATTCGTGTCTACCCGAGTTATTTCGTTGCAAACTGGCTGCCAACGAATGGACGAGCGCAGGAGCGCTGGCGCGAGCGGCGAAGTCCGTCGATCATGGCTTCCGCGGTGACCCACGTCGAGCAGTTGGAGCGCCGCCTACTGCGCCGCGGGGTGGGTGCACTGGAGGCCGACCGCGATCGCTGCGCGGACTGCGGGCGCACGCCGCTGACCGGCGAGCATGTCCACCTGTACGACGAGCGCGGCGGGGGGATCGTGTGCGAGCTGTGCCGCACGCTGCGTCATCAGGCGCCGGTCGCCAGCGAGATCGTTCGCCACTGCGAGCACGGTCACACCGTGCGGCTCACGGTGCGCGCCGCCTAATCTAGGAGGGTTTGGCCAAACGGCTAGCGAAACTCGGGCGAGTGGCCTGCCTCATAGCAGACCTTCATCCGGCCAGTGGAGTTGGCCCGCACGGAAGTGCCGGCTCAGCCCATCGCGTTCCACTCGCCCGTTCGTAACCGGGATGCAGCTTGCCACGGTGAGCAGGACTCGCGCCGTGCCACCGCTTGGGTAGCGAAAGACAAATAGGTCGGAGCGGCCCCCGAACTCAGGACAGCTTCGTGCCACCTTCGGCGGCGGGCCGAGCGCGTCCAACTCGCTCGCCAGGTAGCTCGTCACGTCCCGCCGCACAACCCGACGTGCGCCCGCAAGGCTTCTGGCTGTGCGCCCTTTGGAGAAACCCTGGTACCGGCAGATCAGGACGTCCGTCGGATGACCGGGCACGAGCACGTTCGTTGCCGATCTGCCCAGCACAAGACGCGGCCTTGCGTCGCTACTGGGGCACAGGTGGAGCGGAACAGATATGGCGAGCGGTGACCGTGTTGCCGACGGGGCGGTTGGCACGGCAGACCCGCCACAACCCGTCCACGCCAAGGCCGAAGTAAGCAACGCGGCGACAATAGGCATCCGGCGGGGCCGTTGACTTGGCACTCACGAGAGGCTACGCCGCTAGCGGCACGGCTCGCGCTTTGGCGAGCGCGCAGGAGAGCTTGGCGAGGATCGTTAGGTCGGCATGTAACCGAACGCGCTCGATGCCGCGCACACGCAGCGGCGCGAGCGCCCATTCGTTCTTGAGCCTTCCGAACTCGCGCTCGACGGCTCCACGCTTCTTGTAGAGGCCGCGCGAGCGCAGCGTCTCGCGCGGGATCAGTGGGTGCAACCGGTCGGCCTTGACCCAGACAGACGCGGGCTTGCACTCGCCTGTCGGACAGTCTAGGCGCGAAAGCCGAGCGCGGGCTGGCCGCCCCCGAATCAAGACGCGCTCTAGACTGGCGGGCGCCGTGGATCCCGTAACCGTCTCGACCGTCATCTCCGCTCCTCGAGAGCAGGTCTTCGACTACCTGCAGGACATCGCCAACCACGGCGAGTTCACCGACCATTACCTCGTCGACTGGCACCTCACGCGGATCGACTCGGTCGGGCGCGGCGCCGGGGCTCGCTTTCGTGTGAAGGCGCCCGGCAACCGCTTCAGCTGGGCGGACGTGACGTTCGTCGAGGTCGCGCGCCCCTACCGGATCGTCGAGGCCGGACGGACGGGCAAGAACAACCGAATCCGCACGCTCGGCACCTACGAGCTGGCGCTTGGCGCCTCGGGCACCACGCGCGTGCGCTTCACGCTCGAGACCGTCCCGGCGACGCTGTCGGATCGCCTGATGGAGGCGTTCGGCGCACGCGGCTGGACGAAGCGCAAGAACACTCGTGCGATGCGACGGCTGCGCGCGATCATCGAGCGGGGCGAGGGCCGCGGGCATCGTGTGACCGTCGCCGCCGGATAGACTGCCGCGTCGCATGTCCAGCCGTCTGCGCAAGCTCTCGTTTCTGGCGCTCGTAGCGCTCGCCGCGATCGGGCTCGTAGCGTGCGGCGATTCGCATACGAAGGTCACCACGGGCACGTACGCCGGCGAGTCGGGCGCCAACGCGCCCTACCTCGACGTCGGCCCGCTGGTCTACGAGGTGCAGCTCTCGCGCCAGCTGAATCCCTACGACACCGAGGACTCCGCCTACCTGCAGGGCCTATCGCCCGAACAGCAGAAGCTCGCTCCGGGGCAGGAGTGGTTCGCCGTGTTCCTGCAGGTCTACAACAACCACTCGGCCGCGCAGCCGGCCGCAAGCGATCTCACGATCGCAGACACGCAAGGCAACCGCTACCAGCCGATCGCGCCCGGAGCGACCAACGAGTTCGCATATAACGCGGGCAACGTACCCGGCGACGGTCGCCTGCCACGGCCCGACACGATCGCGGCCGATGGAACCACCCAAGGCGCGCTGCTGCTGTTCAAGATCCAAACCGTCTCGCTGGACAACCGGCCGTTGAAGCTGACGATCGTCGATCCCGGCGACGCGGCCGAGCGGGCCTCGGCCGAGCTCGACGTCTAGCTTCGGGCGGCGGGCAGATCGACAGGCTGGTGGGTTCGGCCCGATCGCCTACCGGCTGGCCTGCAGACCGGCTTCGAGCACCTGCCTCGCTACGGGCGCGGCCGTGTCGCCCCCCGCTCCGTCTTTGACGAGCAGCACGCCGACCGCGATCCGCGGGTGAAGGGCGGGGGCGAACGACGCGAACCAGGCGTCGGTGTTGCTGGGATCGCTGGCCGCACCCTGGCACCCCGAGCCCGGTTCGCGCGCAGCCGATTCGCCGGATTCCGATTCCGAGGACGAGCTGCACTGGGTCTTCAGTTCGGCGGTGCCCGTCTTACCGGCGACGACTACCCCCGGGATCGCCGCCGAGGTGCCGGTTCCGTTGCGCACCACTCCGGTCATCAGTCGCCGCACGGTGTGCGCGACGCCGCTCGTCGTGACATGCACCGCCGCGGCTCGTGGCCCGGGCGTGAATGTCGGCCGCGGCCGGCGCCCGCCGTCGGCGATCGTCGCCGCGACGATCGCCATCTGCAGCGTGCTCGCCTGGACCTGTCCCTGCCCGATCGCCGTCGATCCGGTCTCGAGTCCCCCCTGGATAGCGGATGCCGCGGGCAGCGTGCTCTCGGCTGCGCCTTCGATTCCCGGGTCGTGGTTGAAGCCGTAGCGTTCGGCCATCGCCACGAGGCGGGCGGAGCCGAGCTTCGCCCCGAGCGGAGCGAACACGGAGTTGCACGAGACCGCGAAGGCCAGTTCGAGCGATCCGCCGCATTCCTCGCCGTTGGCGTTGCTCAGCTTGACGCCGTCGAGCGTCGCATGAGTGACATAGGGGAAGACCGTGTGCGGGCTGGCCAGGTGTGCCGCCAGAACGCCGCTCAGCGTGATCATCTTGAATGTCGATCCAGGTGGCTGCAGGCTGTCCAGGCCGATGCCTGCGACCGCCAGGATCTGCCCGGTCGCCGGTTGCAGCGCCACGATCCCGCCCAGCTGGCCTCCGAGCGCGCTCACGGCCGCCCGCTGGACGCTGGGCGAGACGGTCGTCCGCACCGCCCGCGCCGCGTGCGGCGAGGCCGTCGCGAGCACGCGCCGGCCCGCGAGCAGCTCGCCGCCCGGCGTCCCGCGCAGGCGCGCATCGAGCGCGCGCTCGAGGCCCGTGGTGCCCACGATCGCATCGGAGGGTACGCCGAGCGCTTCGAGCGCCGCGCGCCGCGAGGTCGGGATAGGACCCACTTCGCCGATCACCGCGCTGGCCGATTCTCCGAGCTGCGAGCCGCGGTGCCCCGCGTCCGTCGCCGCGCCCTCCGCCAGCACGGATCCGTCCCGCGCCAGCAGCGTCGCGCGTCGCGGGAGCGCCGTGCGGCGGTTGAGCGTCTCACCGGGGCGCATGCCGGGAAACGCGAGCGACTGCGACCAGGCGACCGTCGAGCCCCCTTCGGCGTCGCCGACGACCTTCAGCTCGGCAATCAGCGCAAGCGTGCCGAACAGGCGCGTGCGGACGCGCACCGGCACCGCGACGGAGCCCCCCGGCGCGCTGCGCGGCTTGCCCGTCACGCGCAGGCTCGTCGCGGTTGCCGTCTTCATCGCCGCGCTGTAGGCGGACGCGAATTCGTCGGCTGACAGCGTGCGCCGGATGGCTGGGTCGATCTCGAGATACATCGTCCGGTAGTCGCGCTTTGCCCACGCGGCGGCGAAACGCCCGGCGAGCGCGTTGGCCGTCGAGGGCCCGCTGTTGGCGCCGACGATCGCGCCGACCGCAAACGCCACGCCCGCCAGCGCGATCACCGGGCGCGCGCGCCGCACCCGCAGTGTCTGCTCGTCATTCAGGGAGCGATAGAACATGGCGGGTGACGGGGCTCGACTGGATCATCGTCGCGTTCGCGGCAATCCTCGCCTCTTTCGGCTTCCGACGAGGTTTCATCGTCGGCGTGCTCTCCTTCGGGGGGTTTGCGATAGGTGCATTCCTCGGAACTCGCCTGGGTCCTCTACTGCTTCCGCAGGGCTCGGCCTCCCCCTATGCGCCGGCGTTTGGGCTGTTCGGCGCGCTGCTCGCCGGGGCGATCCTCGCCAGCGGCATGGAGGGGCTCGGTTTCAAGGTCAGGCGTGCGCTCGTCGTCCCGGGACTCGGCGTTCTCGACGGCCTGTTCGGCGCCGTGCTCGGAGCCGCGCTGGCGCTCGGCGTCGTGTGGATCGTGGCCGCCGTGGTGGCGCAGGCGCCCAGCCAGGGGAAGCTGCGCGCCGACATCCAGCGCTCGGCGATCCTGCGCGAGCTGAATGTCCTGCTGCCGCCGTCCGGGCCGGTTCTCAACGCTCTCTCGCGCCTCGATCCGCTGCCCTCGATCGCGGGGCCCTCGCCGGACGTCTCCGCGCCCCCGCCGCGGATCGCGCGCGCACCGGGCGTGAAAGCGGCCTCGCGCAGCGTCGTGCGTGTCCTGGGAACGGCCTGCGGCCTGGCGATCGAGGGCTCGGGATGGGTGGCTGCGCCGGATACGGTCGTCACCAACGCGCACGTTGTCGCCGGGGAGCAGGACACCACCGTGGAGGTCGGCGGCCGCTCGCCGAGCCTTCCGGCGCGAGCGATCGCCTTCGATCCGACCGACGACCTCGCCGTGCTGAGCGTCCCCGACCTCGGCCTGCCGTCGCTCCGGCTCGTTTCCGCGTCGCCCTCGGGCCGCGCCGGGGCGATCCTCGGCTATCCGGAGAACGGTCCGTTCGAGGTCCGTTCGGCACGCATCGGGCGCACGCAGACGGTTCTCACCGACGACGCGTATGGCCACGGGCCGGTTCACCGCCTGCTCACGCCGCTGCGCGGAGTGGTGCGCCCCGGCAACTCGGGCGGCCCGCTCGTGGACACCGACGGCCGGGTCCTGACCACCCTCTTCGCGGGCACGGTCGGCGGCGGCCCTCCGGGCGGCTACGGCGTGGCCAACGCGACGGTCGCCCACGTGCTCGCCGAAGCGCGGTCCCGCGCGGCCGGCGGCGGGCAGGTGAGCACCGAGGGTTGCGCGTCGGGCTGACGCGCGCGTCGTGCGACAGCCCGAATGGGAATAAGGTTGCGAGAAGGCGGACTTGGCGATGGGGAAGACGACCCGGTCAGATCATCTCGCGTTCGAAGAGGCAACTCGGCACCGCGTGATGGCGTGCAAGAGGGCGGCGATGGCGGGTGTGACGGCGCTTGTGACGGTCAATGTGTGGACCGGCTGCCCCCTGCTGGCGCTGTGGGTCGGCTCTCAGGCGGTCGGCGCGCAAACTCTGAGCATGGCGGCCGTCGGCGTCGTGCTCGTCGTGCTCGCCATCTTGGAGTTCTTGACGGTGCTGGCGCTGGCGTGGCTCACCAATGTTTACGACGAGCTGATCGGGCTACGTCGCGTCGAACACAAGGCGACCTGGCTGCGCCGCCTGTGCGCGCCGGAGGGAGCTGGCCTGAGGCAGAAGCTGGGAGTGACTTCGCTGGAGGGCGTTGTGGTGATCAACGTGTACGT
>DATHGU010000371.1:0-2670 GCA_035317495.1 Solirubrobacteraceae bacterium | reverse complement strand
CATCGAGCGGCGTGGCACTCGACCACGGCTTCCAGACCGCGCTCTACGCACTCACCGGTTTGCTGCTTGTCGGCGTCTTGATCGCGATCACGCTCGTCAGGTCCGCGCCGGCTCCCGTCGCGCACGCTCAGCCTGTCGACGGCGACGCGCTCGCGCTCGACGAGGCCGCCTAACGGGTCGACTCACAGCGGCGAGCTGACCTTTGCTCGAGAGGGGAGCGGACGCTGTCGCGCCCGCTCCCCTCAAGTCGTTGAGCCTATGGGCCCCAGTCCATCGCGCCGAGCGAAGCGAGTACGAGCGCGGTCAGAAGCGGCAGCCAAAGCAGAAGACGATTCCGCATTTCCAGCACCTCCTTTCTGGAAATCGCGGGGACGCCGGACGCCGGCGAACCCTGGTCGTTCACCCCTAGACCTGTTGCGAGTTCGTTGTCAAATGGGCGAGGCTGTTGACCCCTTCCGACTTGACCGCCAAGATGAACGGAGGTGAGGGCGAGCAGTGATGCCGGGGAGACGGTGGGTCAGCGCCTGCGGCGCTTGCGGCAGGAGCGTGGGCTTTCCCAGCGCGAGGTCGCCTCGCCGGGGGTTTCCTATGCCTACGTGAGCCGGATCGAGGCCGGCGCCCGGCGCCCCTCGGTCAAGGCGCTGCGACAGCTGGCGCCTAAGCTCGGCGTCTCGGTCGAGTACCTCGAGACCGGCCGTGACCTGAGCGAACACGATGAGCGGGAGCTGCGGCTTGCCGAAGCGGAGCTGACGCTTCGGCTGCAACAGGACTCCCCCGAGGCAGAAGCGGCGTTCGCGGCCTTGCTTACCGAGGCTGAAGCGGCCGGCGATGCCGAGGCGGCAGCCCGGGCACGGGCGGGCCTGGGTGAGCTTGCCGATCGCCGCGGAGATTTCGCGACAGCGATCGCAGAGCTCGAGCAAGCGCGCGCCGCCGGCGTGCTCTCACCGCTCTCGCACGCCGATCTCTATGCGACGCTCGCCCGCGCCTACTCAGCCTCGGGACAGCCGCGGCGCGCGGTTGAACTCCTCGAGGACTGCCTCTTGCAGGTGCAGGCACAGGCCCCAGAAGACGTCAGCGCCGAGGTTCGCTTCGCGACCTACTTGAGCTACGCGCTCTCTGACGTCGGCGAGCTCGAGCGGGCGCGCGGGGTCATCCGCGAGGCACTCGGGCGCGCGGAGCAGGCGCCCGATCCCTACTCGCGCGTTCGCCTCTACTGGTCGCTGGCCCGGCTTGCCCTGATGGAGGGAAAGCCGCGCTCCGCGCTCCGCCAGATCCAGCGTGCGATCGGGCTGCTGGAGGCGACCGAAGACACGCGCCAGCTGGCTCGGGCACATCTTTCCTGCGGAGAGATCTTGACCGACGATGGCAAGGCCGAGCAGGCGCAAGAGCATTTCGAGCTGGCCGAAAAACTGCTGGGCGAGCAGGCCGATGCCGCCGATCTGGCCTGGCTCTATTCGGAGCAGGCAAGAGCGGCGCTGCTGCTCAGCGAGGACGAGCACGCAGAGCGGCTCGCGCGCCGGGCTCTCTCCTTGCTCGCCGGGGGCGACCCGCTCAAGCGCGCCCGCGCGCACGCGACCTTGGCCGAGGCGCGACCGGACGAGATCGATGCCTCGCAGGCGGAGTTCGCGAAAGCGCTCGAGGAACTCGAGGCCGAGCGGCGCTGGCCGGCGGCAGCCTCGGTGCTTCGGGCCTGGAGCCGGGCGCTTCGCCGCGCGGGTCGCGAGCAGGCAGCCCTGGACGTGCTCGATCGAGCCGCCGCCTATGCGGTTCGAGGCTCAGGCCAGCCGGCCGGCGCGCGACTCTAAAGCCAAGGCCAGCAAAAAGAGGAGAGGCGGCCCCTGCGACAAGACCGCCTCGCTGGAGGACGGAGCTGCGGTCGGTGAGTGGCGAGCCCCCAAACACTGCTGCTCCGTGGTTCTTTCCACCGATCGGCGCCTGCGACGAAATCGTTGTCCCCCGTTTGGGGGAATCTGCTGCCTTCTGTGTCCCGCCTGGTCATTTGCTCTCATGCGGGTCAGCGCCGGCCGCATAGCCGAACGTCCGCCCAGGCTCACCATTGCCGACGGTGCGCTCTGCCTCACCGGTGCCTACCTCGCCCGTCGTAGGGAGCCGAACCGGTTCGTCGATGCGCAAGAGCGGGATGAAGACGTGCGCGAGCGGTCCGATCGCCAGCGCGTAGACGACGGTGCCGATGCCGACAGTTCCGCCGAGCGCCCAGCCGCTGGCGAGGACGGTGAGCTCGAGCCCAGTGCGCACGACCCGAATCGAATGGCCACGCGCAGCCAGCCCGGTCATCACTCCGTCACGCGGCCCCGGACCGAGGCCGGCCCCGATGTAAGCGCCCGTTGCGACACCGTTCAGACCGACTCCGGCGAGGAGGAAAAGGGTTCGGAGCGTGAGCCCGTCCGGAGCGGGAATCGTCGCCATGCAAAGGTCGATCACCGCGCCGACCACGACGACGTTGCTGAGCGTGCCGAAACCAGGGCGCTGACGCAGCGGAATCCAGAGCGCGAGCACGATCGCGCCGACGATGATCGCCCAGGTGCCGACCCCCAACCCGAGCCGGCGCGAGAGACCCTGATGCAGCACATCCCAGGGGTCGACCCCGAGCCCGGCGAGCAGCATGAGTGCGTCACTGAAGCCGTAGAGCGCCAGGCCGGCGTAGAGCTG
>DATHGU010000370.1:0-2551 GCA_035317495.1 Solirubrobacteraceae bacterium | reverse complement strand
CGGATTCAACACGGCCTGTTCGCCCAACGCCGACTGTGGGAATCGACGCTGCCGCTAGGGCGTGACGTGGCGGATCGCCGGCGCAAGTACGTCAGCCGCAACGTCGGCGACACCTTCCCCTTGTGTGGAACCTCGTGCGGGAGCCCCGACGGCATCCCGCTCGGCTACGCCCTTCCGGGACGAACCCTGGAGCGGCTGGACCCGTTCGATCCTGCGCACCCAAATCATCTGCTGCTCATCAACGGGATGAGCGGCGCCGGCAAGACGATGGCCGCGATCATCCTCTTGATCCGCGCGCTCGCGCAGGGCGCGACGGGCTTCATCATCGACCGCGCCGGCCACTTCGACTTTCTGTGCAGCTTGGTCCCCGGCGCCGCCTCGCTTGAGGTAGGCACCGGCGCGCACGCAATCAACTCGTGGGATGTCGAGGACCCGGCCGAGGTCAGCGCGGAAAAGGTCGACTACCTGCTCGCGTTGCACGCGCTCCTGCTCGGCGAGCATCACGCTGGCCGCGACAGCTACGGCCTCTCAGACCTTGAGGCCAACTTGCTCGGTCTCGCCATCGGCGAGGTCTACGCGCGATGTGCATTGACCGGCGAGGAACCCCGCGAGCTGCTGCTCCAAGAGGAGCTGGAGCGCCGCTATCACCATGAACGCGACGAGGGGTCGGTCGGCATTGCCGAGAGCCTGCGCAATCTCTCGATGCGCCTGAACAACTACATCGGCGACGGTCCCTACGCATACCTCGCCGACCGCCCTACAACGATCCCGCGCGACGCACCGCTGGTCGTCTTCGACACACGCTCGATCGCGGACTCGAAGGCCGCGGCGGCGCTGTTCGTGATCTGCGAGCACGTCAAGAGCCGCATCGCCCGAACCCGCCGCGAGCACCTTGCCGGCAACAGCGCCAAGCACGCGTGGGCGGGCCGGAGCTTCCTTGTCGTGGACGAGGCATGGAAGCTGATCGAGCGCCCCGCGACTGGCCGCTGGTTCAACGATTTCGTCAGGCGCTCGCGGCACTACGCGCTGTGGCTGATCGCAATAAGCCAGCAGCTCTCGGACTTCGACAACGAACATGGAAAGGCGCTTCTCGCCAACGCAGCGATGCGGCTGTTCCTGCGCCAAGAGGCGCGCGAGCTGGCCTATGCGCAACAGGCACTAAAGCTGACCCAGGAGGCGATCGACGCGATCTCCTCCCTGAAGACCGTCAGGGCCTCCTATTCGCTCGGCTACCTGATGAACGGCACGCGCGGCGAGGGGACCTTGCAGATCGGCGTCGGGACGATCGAGCGGTGGATCGCAAGCTCTGATCCCGCCCGCGATGAGCCCGTGCGCCAGCTCGCCAAGCGCGAGTCCGACGCCGACGAGCAGGACGGCTGGCCGGCACTCGAACTACTCATTGACGAGACGTGGCAGATGCACGCTGCCGCCGAGCTTGAGCTGGCCGCCTGATGCAAGCGCGCCTGGCGATAGTGCTGCTCAAAAACCGGCAGGTACAGACCGTCGTGCTCGTCGGCGTGCTGATGGTCGTAATGCTGCCGGTGCTCGTGGCCGCCGGCGTCGCCGGCTTGTTCAGCCAGGAAGCCGAACGCGCATGTTCGGGCGCGAGCGTCGGCGCCGTCAATCAGCCGGCAGGCGGCGGGACGGTTGCTCAGGGGCTCTACGCGGCCCCGCTCGAACTTGCGCCCGGTCGCTGGTATGAAGTCGGCGCGACCGAGTACGGCGGCCCCGGCGATCCGACCTCCGGCGATTACGGCGCGATCCCGAACCCCGGCGAGTCCTACCTGCCAGCGCACCCCCAGTCGTTCGCCGAGCTGTCGGTGCTAGACGGCAACCCAGCGAACACGGGTGGCTTCACGTTCGCCGACGCAAACGCGCTGAGCAACCTCCCGTACCTCAGCGGGATTCGAGTCGCCCACGCCGGCCGCGCCAGCCTGCTGCTCAAGCGCGACGTGGGCTATGGACAAGGCCCCGGCCAGTTCATCGGAAACGGCCAGCCCTATCGTCTCGATGTTTGGTGGCAGGCCGCGCAGCCGCTCGGGATCACCAAGAGCGCCGTCAACGTGCAGCTCGCACCAAGCACCGGCGCGGCGCCGACGCTCGGCGCGATCCCGGCATCGAGCGAAGCGAGCGCGGCCAGCGAAGCGAGCGCGGCGTGCCCGGTAGGCGAAGGCGCCGGGAGCATTCCCCTCCCGCTCACTCCGGGCACGCAGACGAAGATCCTGCCGAGCGGCCTGGCCGCCGCAGGCGAAGGCGCGCCATTGGCGGTGAAGCGCATGGTTGCTGCGGGGAACCGGCTGTTCGGCGCCCGCTACCTCTACGGCGGCGCGCACGGCACACCGCTCAGCCAGCTCGAGCCCGCCTACGACTGCTCGTCCGCCGTCTCCTACGTGCTGCACGGCGGCGGCGCCTTCGGCGAACACGCCGAGGACTCGACAGAACTTGAGTCCTACGGCGAACCTGGCCCCGGGCGCTACGTCTCGATCTACGCCAACGCCGGGCACGCCTTCATCTACGTCGCAGGTCCGCGGCTCGACACCGTGGAAGCGCC
>DATHGU010000369.1:0-8628 GCA_035317495.1 Solirubrobacteraceae bacterium | reverse complement strand
CGGTGGCGGCGGGCGTGGTCCCGGCGGCGGTGGCGGCGGTGGTGGTGGACGCGGCGGACCCCGGCCCGGTGGAGGTGGGCGCTGATGCTCTCTCCCAAGCGTGTCAAGCATCGCAAGCAGCACCGAGGGCGCCGGGCCGGCAACTCGCGCGGACAGGTCAAGGTCCAGTTCGGCGAGTACGGGCTGAAGGCGCTCGAGGGCGGCTGGCTGACCAACCGCCAGATCGAGGCTGCACGAGTCGCGATGACGCGCAAGATCAAGCGTGGCGGCAAGGTATGGATCAACGTGTTTCCCGACAAGCCGGTCACGAAGAAGCCGGCCGAGACCCGCATGGGCTCCGGCAAGGGCTCGCCCGAAGGTTGGGTCGCGGTGGTCAAGCCCGGCCGCGTGATGTTCGAGCTGGCCGGCGTGTCCGAGCCGCTCGCGCGCGACGCGATCAGGCTGGCGGCGCACAAGCTGCCGGTGAAGTCCAAGTTCGTGCTGCGCGAGGACTGAGGCGACGATGAAGGCCAAGGAGATCCGCGACATGGACGACGGCGAGCTCGCCACACAGCTCGGCGTGCTTCGCAAAGAGGTATTCGGCCTGCGCTTCGCCAATGCCACCGGCGAACTGGACGACACCGCCGGCGTCGGTCGTGCGAGGCGCGATCTCGCCCGGGCGCTGACAGTCGCCCGCGAGCGCGCGCTTGACGCACAGACCAACCAGACAGACTGAGCACTCGAGAAGACGAACGGAAGACATGGCCAAGAAGAAAGACAACGACACGCCCGCAACGCCGGACAACCCCGACGAGCAGGCGCCCGAGGCGGACGCCCCTGCCGTGGACACTCCCGACGCCGAGGCGAGCGAGTCCCCGGAGTCCGAGGCGAGCGACGCCCCCGAGGCCGAGGTCCCTACGGCGGACGCGCCCGAGGCCGACGCTCCCGCCGAGGACGCACCCGCAGCCGAGCAGCCAGCCGCCGAGCAGCCGGCCGCCGAGGAGCCAGCGGCGGAGGAGCCAGCGGCCGAGGAGACCGCATCGGGGGAGGGCGCGGACGCGATGGCCGCCGCCGAGGCTCCGGCGCGGGCACCCGAGGACGAGCTTTCGCCAAAGGAGCGCCGGCGCGCGGACCGCTCGAAGCACACCGGCGAGGCGCGCCCGCAGCGCTCGGCCGAGGAGCGCCACGCCGAGCGTTTGTCCGAGCGCCGGCGCAAGGCCGCGCGCCGTCGCGCGCGACGCCTGCAGGAACGCACGAAAGCCGCCGAGCGACGGGCTGCCGCTCCCGCTCCCGAGCCCCTCGCGCAAGTGCATGCGCCCGTCGAGGGCCGGCGCAGGGTGCGCCAGGGAATCGTCGTCTCGGACAAGGCCGCGAAGACGATCACTGTGCGCATCGACGTGGCGCGACGCCACCGGCGCTACGAGAAGATCGTGCGCAGCTCGAGCACGCTGCATGCGCATGACGAGAACAACGACGCGCACGAGGGCGATGTAGTGCGCGTGATCGAGAGCCGTCCGCTGTCGCGCTCCAAGCGCTGGGCGCTTGTGGACGTCCTGGAGCGCGCCCGATGATCCAGAACGAGACCAGACTGCGCGTGGCCGACAACACCGGCGCGCGCGAGATCCTGTGCATCCGCGTGAAGGGCGGCTCACAACGCCGCTATGCGTTCGTCGGCGACGTCATCACGGCGACGGTCAAGCAGGCCAACCCGCAGGGCGCGGTGAAAAAGGGCGAGGTCGTCACGGCGGTGATCGTGCGCACGAAGAAGCCGATCGGCCGCGACGACGGCACGTACATCGCCTTCGACGAGAACGCGGCGGTGATCATCGACGACCAGAACAACCCGCGCGGCACACGCGTGTTCGGACCGGTCGCGCGTGAACTGCGCGAGCGCAACTTCATGAAGATCGTCTCGCTTGCGCCGGAGGTGCTGTGATGGGCCGTCCGGCCGCGCCCAAGCGCAGGCACATGAAGATTCGCTCGGACGATCACGTGAAGGTCACGGCCGGCAAGGACCGCGGCAAGACCGGCAAGGTGCTGCGCGTCGAGCCCGCGAAGGAACGGCTGTACGTCGAGGGGCTGAACATGGTCAAGCGCGCCGTGCGCCCACAGCAGAGCCAGCGCTCCTCCACACTGCCGGGAACGGAGGGCCAGCTCGGCGGGATCATCGAGAGCGAGGGCCCGATCCACATCTCCAATGTGATGCTGCTGGACGGTAAAGGCAACCCGACGCGCGTGCGCCTCGAGCGCGAGGGCGGTCGGCGCGTACGCGTCGCCAAGAGCACCGGAGCGAGGCTCGACTGAGCATGAGCAGCGCGACGACAGATGCCCCCCCGGCTCGCCTGAAGGCGCGCTATTTCGATGAGATCCGCCCGGCGCTGATCGAGCGCTTCGGCTACTCATCGGTGATGCAGGCGCCGCATCTGGAGAAGATCACGCTCAACATGGGTGTCGGCCTGGCCAAGCAGGACTCGAAAGTGCTCAAGGCGGCGACCGAGCAGCTGGCGACGATCGCCGGCCAGCAGCCGAGCGTGCGACGCGCGCGCAAGTCGATCGCGGCGTTCAAACTGCGCGAGGGCATGCCGGTCGGCGTGGCGGTCACGCTGCGCTCCGAGCGCGCATACGAGTTCCTGGACCGACTGGTGTCGATCGCGATCCCCCGCATCCGCGACTTCCGTGGCCTGAGCCCGCGCTCGTTCGATGGCCGCGGCAACTACTCGATGGGCGTGCGCGAGCAGATCATCTTCCCCGAGATCGACTACGACGCGATCGACCAGGTGCGCGGGCTGGACATCACTATCACCACCAGCGCATCCAGCGATCTCGAGGCGTTTGCGCTCTTGCAGGCGCTCGGCATGCCGTTCGCCACGCAGGGCCGGCCGAAGGGCTACGACCCCGAGGCCGATAAGGCCGAGGCGGAGGCGCACGCGGCCGCCGAGGCGGCAAAGGCCGCTGAGGCCCCGGCCCTGGGCCCCACGCCTACGGCCGCGACCGACACCGCGCCGGATGAGCCGCCGTCGGACGACCAGCCGGCCGAGACGGCCGAGGCCGAGCCCGAGCCCGAGTCCGAGCCCATGGCCGAGACTTCCGAGAACGACGCGGCGGCCGAGGCCTCCGAGCCCGACGCCGCAGCGCAGAGCGACGAGCCGGAGGCGGCGGACGAGCCCGACACCCACGCCTCGGCGGACGGCGCCGAGGGGCAGTCGCCACCCGAGACCGCCGAGGACTCAAACGAGAAAGAGAGCAGCGACTGATGGCCAAGACATCTCAACGCGTCAAGCAGGCGCGCACGCCGAAGTTCAAAACCCGCGCCTATACTCGATGCAACCGCTGCGGACGACCGCGCGCGGTGTATCGCAAGTTCGGGGTGTGCCGCATCTGTCTTCGCGAGCTCGCCCACAACGGCCAGATCCCCGGGATGACGAAGTCATCCTGGTAGCTGGCGCCACGATATCCAGATAAATATCTCGCCATGTCCATGACCGATCCGATAGCCGACTTCCTCACGCGGGTACGCAACGCGATCCACGCCGCCCACGAGACGGTTGAGATCCCGGCGTCCAAACTGAAGAGCGAGCTGGCGCGGATCCTCGTGGAGCAGGGCTACATCGAATCGTTCTTGGTCATACCCGAGCCCGACGGCGCAGCCGGCGAGCTGATCCAGATCCGCCTGAAGTACACCGAGGACCGCCGCTCGGCGATCTCGGGGCTGCGTCGCATATCGCGCCCCGGGCGGCGCACGTACGTCGACGCGAAGCACATCCCGAAGGTGCTCGGCGGCATGGGCACCTCGATCGTCTCGACCTCGCACGGCGTGATGACCGGCCACGACGCCCGTGCGGCGGGCATCGGCGGCGAGGTCCTCGCACAGGTGTGGTGAGCGGATGTCGAGAATCGGTAGACAGCCCATCCCAGTTCCGAGCGGCGTGACGGTCGCGATCGAGCCCAACGCCGTTCGTGTGAACGGTCCGAAAGGCGAACTGTCCGAGCGCATCCACAGGGACATCGAGATCAAGCAGGACGGCGAGCAGCTGCTCGTCACGCGCCCGACCGATCGCGGCGAACACCGCGCCCTGCACGGGCTGACGCGCTCGCTGGTGGCGAACATGGTGCAGGGCGTCACGAGCGGCTACGAGAAGCGCCTGGAGATCCAGGGCGTCGGCTATCGCGCGCAGCTGAGGGGCAAGAACCTGGAGCTGGCCGTCGGCTACTCGCACCCGGTGCCGATCCCGGCGCCCGACGGGATCGAATTCGAAGTGCCCCAGCCGACGCGCGTCGTCGTCAAAGGCATCTCCAAGCAGCTCGTCGGCGAGACCGCGGCGATCATCCGCAAGCAACGCCCGCCGGAGCCATACAAGGGCAAGGGCATCCGCTACGAGGGCGAGTACGTCCAGCGCAAGGTAGGAAAGCGCGCATGAGCGTTCTCACGAAGGGCGATCGCCGGCTGAAGCGCCGTCGGCGTGTGCGCGCGAAGGTCTCAGGCACCGCGCAACGCCCGCGCATCTCGGTGTTCCGCTCCAACCTCGGGCTCTCCGCACAGTTGATCGACGACGCCGCGGGGCGCACGCTGGCGGCCGTCAACTGGTACGAGCCCGAGCTGCGCAAGCTTGCCAAGCCGGAGCGCACCAAGCGCGCCGGCGAGACGCTCGCCGAGCGCGCGAAGGCCGCCGGCGTCTCGCAAGCTGTCTTCGATCGCGGCGGCTACCGCTACCACGGCCACGTGCGCGCCTTCGCCGAGGCGATTCGCGAGAGTGGCATAACGGTCTAGGCGTCCAGGCGCCTCCCGACCGCTACCCTCCCTCCTGCTCATGTCCATTTCAGTCGATAGATCGGTCAGCCCCGCCGGCCTGGACCTGCAAGAGCGCGTGGTCGAGATCAACCGCGTCGCGAAGGTCGTCAAGGGCGGCCGGCGCTTCTCGTTCACAGCCCTTGTCGTCGTCGGCGACGAACGCGAGGTCGTGGGCGTGGGCTACGGCAAGGCCAACGAGGTGCCGCTGGCGATCCAGAAGGGCGTCGAGCGAGCGAAGAAGGACCTGTTCCGCGTGCCCAGGCACGGCAGCACGATCACCCAC
The DNA here is from genome assembly GCA_035317495.1 of Solirubrobacteraceae bacterium. Classification (GTDB taxonomy): domain Bacteria; phylum Actinomycetota; class Thermoleophilia; order Solirubrobacterales; family Solirubrobacteraceae; genus Palsa-744. The sequence goes on along the minus strand of DATHGU010000369.1, from coordinate 3,577 downwards.
CAGACGACGGGCATCTTTGGCGCCGGGCGCGTGCTGCTCAAGCCCGCCTCGCCGGGAACCGGTGTGATCGCGGGCGGAGGCGTCCGTGCGGTGCTCGAGCTCGCCGGCATCCACGACATCCTCTCCAAGAGCCTCGGCACGCAGAACCCCATCAACCTCGTCAAGGCGACCGTCGCGGGCCTTCGTGGCCTGCGTACGCCGGAGGAGGTCGGAACGCTGCGCGGCCTGTCGGTAAACCGGGTGCTCGGCCTGAGCAGCGAGTCCGCGAACGGCGTCGCCGAGTCCGCCGCTGCGGGTCCGGGCACGACTGCTGCAGAGGCCGCCACATCGGACGGCGGCGGCCAGGCCGACCAGGCAGCGACGGCCGCGACTGGAGAGGCGCCCGCGTGATGGCTGCGCTGAGCGTGACCCAGCTTCGCTCGCGCAACGGCGCGAACAAGAAACAACTCGACACGTTGCGCTCGCTCGGCCTGCGCCGCATCGGACACACGGTGCAGGTCAAGGATTCAGAGCAGGCGCGCGGCATGCTGCATGCGGTTCGCCACCTGGTCGAGGTCGAGGAGGGCAAGTGAGCCCGGTCGGGGACGAGCAGCCGGGGCGCATCGGGCTGCACAGCCTCGCCCCGCCGGCCGGCAGCCGCCGCCCGCGCAAGCGCGTCGGGCGCGGCGAAGGCTCGGGCACCGGAAAGACCGCCGGGCGTGGACAGAAGGGCGCGGGCTCTCGCTCGGGCTCCAAGCGCAGGGCGCGCTTCGAGGGCGGGCAGATGCCGATTCACATGCGCATGCGAAAGCTGCGCGGGCCGCACATGAAGAAGTCGATGCCCTTCGAGCCCTTCCGCACGCATACGCAGCCGGTCAACGTCTCCGCGCTCGAGAGCCGCTTCGATGCGGGCACCGAGGTGACGATCGAGCTGATGCAGGCCAACGGCCTGGGCACGCGCAAGGACGTTCCGATCAAGGTGCTCGCCAAGGGCGAGCTGAGCAAGGCGTTGACCGTGCACGCTCACGCCTTCAGCGCCGGCGCGCGCGAGCGCATCGAGGCGGCTGGCGGAACCTGCCAGCTGGTCGAGCGCTAGAGACTCGACGAGCCGTGCAAGCGGCGGCTCGCCCAGGCGCATCGACTAGAATCGGCCGCTCCGCGGGAGGGAGTGCAGCGCCGCTCTGAGCCGCGGAGCCCAGCCCATGCTCTCGACCATTCTCAACGCCTTCCAGGTTGCGGACATCCGCAAGAAGATCGCCTTCACGGCGGCGATGCTTCTGATCTACCGCCTCGGCTCGCACATCCCCGTGCCGGGCGTCAACCTCAGCGCGGTAAACAACATCCAGAAGGAGTTCGGCGGATCGAACATCCTCGGCCTCTTGAACCTCTTCTCCGGCGGCGGGCTGTCGCGGATCGCGCTGTTTGCGCTGGGCATCATGCCCTACATCACCGCGTCGATCATCCTGCAGCTGCTGCAGGTCGCCGTCCCCTCGTTGGAAAAGCTCTCCAAGGAAGGCGAGGTCGGACAAGCGCGCATCACCCAGTACACGCGCTACCTGACCGTCGGCCTGGCGTTCGCCCAGTCGATCGGCTACGTGTTCCTGTTCCACACCCTGCAGGCGAAAGCCGGCGAATCGGTCGTCACACACTTTGACGCGCCGCACATCTTCCTGATCGTGATCTGCCTGACGACCGGCTGCGTGATGCTGATGTGGATCGGCGAGCTGATCACCCAGCGCGGGATCGGAAACGGCATCTCGCTGCTGATCTTCGCCTCGATCGTCGCCCGGCTGCCGAGCGGCATCCAGACCTGGTGGACCTCTCAGGACCAGGTGTTCAAGGTCATGATGCCGTTCCTCGTGCTCGCCGTCGTCGCGGGCATAGTGTTCGTGCAGGAAGGCCAGCGGCGGATACCCGTGCAGTACGCCAAGCGCGTGATCGGGCGGCGCATGACCGAAGGCGGTCAGACCTACCTGCCGCTGCGCGTGAACATGGCCGGCGTGATCCCGGTGATCTTCGCGGCCAGCATCATGGCCTTCCCGCCAACTGTCGGACAGCTCGTGAAAACCCACTGGGGGCAATCGATCTCGGACTTCTTCTCGCCCAACGGATGGCACTACGTGGTCGGCGAGTCGGTGTTTATCGTCCTCTTCACCTACTTCTACACGGCCGTCACGTTCAATCCGGTCGATCAGGCGGACAACCTGAAGAAGTACGGAGGCTTCATTCCCGGGGTGAGACCCGGTCGCCCGACGGCCGAGTTCCTCGATCGCATCCTCGCGCGCCTGACGTTTCCCGGCGCGCTGTTCCTCGCGCTGGTCGCCGCGCTGCCGACGGTTCTGATCGCGCGCACGCACCAGAACATCCCGCTCGGAGGCACCTCGCTGCTGATCGTGATCGGCGTTGCGCTGGAAACGATGAAGCAACTCGAGGCGCAGCTGATGATGCGAAGTTACGAGGGCTTTTTGAAGTAGTCGGCGGGCAGCCCAGGAGATAGGCTGCCTCGGACTTGCCGGAACTGAACCTCATACTGCTCGGTCCGCCGGGCGCGGGGAAGGGCACGCAGGCCGAGCGCCTGCGCGAGGACTTCTCCCTGCCGCACATCTCGACCGGCGACATCCTCCGCGCGGAGGTCGCGGAGGGCTCGGAGCTGGGGCGCAAGGCCAAGCGCTTCATGGACGCCGGCGAGCTCGTGCCCGATGAGGTGATCGTCGAGATGATCACCAGGCGTCTGGGCGCCGGAGATGCACGCGACGGGTTCCTCCTCGACGGCTTTCCACGCAACGCCGAGCAGGCCGACGCGCTGGCCGAGGCGCTCGAGGGGCTGGAGCGGCGATTGACCGCCGCGCTGCTCATCGAAGTGCCCGACGACGAGGTGGTTCGCCGCCTGGCCGGGCGGCGCGTGTGCGTGAAGAACGCCAACCACATCTACCACGTGGAGTTCGACCCGCCCAAGCACGAGGGCGTCTGCGACCAGGACGGCTCGCGCTTGATCCAGCGCGACGACGACAAGGAGGAGACGATCCGGCGGCGGCTGCAGGTCTATCACTCGCAGACCGAGCCGCTGATCGACCATTACGACCGCGCCGGCCTCCTGCGCCGCTTCGACGGAACGCGCAATCCCGAGGAGGTTCACGCGCACATCAGGGCGACGGTCGCCACGCTGCGCCTGGAGGAGCAGCTGTAGCCGCCAGACGCCCTGCGCGGCTGGCGCTCAAGCTAAGCTCCCGGGGTGATCGTCAAGAAGTCCCCCGAGGAGATCGAGAAGATGGAGCGCGCCGGCGCGATTCTCGTGGCGGCGCTGGCAGAGATAGAGGAGAACGTAGCTCCGGGCGTCAGCACGGCGCAGCTCGATCGGCTGGCGGAGCGGTTCATCCTCTCCCGCGGCGGCGTTCCGACGTTCAAGGGCTACCGCGGTTTCCCCGGCTCGATCTGTGCCTCGCCGAATGCGATGGTCGTGCATGGCATACCCGGTCCCTATCGATTGAAGGCCGGCGAGAACATCTCGATCGACGTCGGTGTGACGCTCGACGGGTGGGTGGCCGACGCAGCGCGCACATTCCCCGTGGGGGAGATCGGCGCTCAGCAGCAGACTCTG